>NZ_JBXWQW010000039.1:0-41537 GCF_059612585.1 Ruegeria sp. YKSF57
GTTTTGGCTGGCCGAACGGCTGGCCGGATTTTGAACAAAAGAAGGAAGGAGAAGGGACAATGATGAAAATACTTGGAAGGGTTATGCTGGTCGTCACTATCGCGCTTGCCGGCTGCGATATGGTCGATCCGGATTGCACGCCGGAAAAAGCCGCGAAGCGTCAGGTCCAGCAGGCGACGATCGGCGTCAGCACCAACCGATGCACACCGGCTGAGACTGCACGCGATACCGCAGGTGTCGACGGATAAGGAATTCGAGCGCTCCAAAGCACTGGATGAATCGTGAGTGGTGAAGAAGTGACGCCCGGTATTGTCCTACAGAATCCGTAGTCACTGTGCCAGGTTTTGGATGTTCGGATCGGTTCCCCGCTTGAACCTCGTAAAGCGGGGAACCGTCAGATTTTAGTCTTGAAACACCCGGATGGGCCGGAGGCGACATGCGCTGGAAAGGGCGACGGACAAGCAAAAACATCGACGACCGGCGCCATGGGTCCAGTGGTATGTCTCGTGCCGGAATGGGCGGTGCCGGATTGATTGTGGTCCTCGTGATCGGCCTGCTTTTTGGTGTTGATATCACGCCGTTTCTGAGTGGCGGAGGTCAGGTTGCTCCTCCGCAAGCGAACGCGCCGGTGCAGATTGACGATGAAACCGAAGAGTTTGTGGCCGTCGTCCTTGCAGATACCGAAGCGATCTGGGGCGAGATATTCAGAGACTCGGGTATTCAATACACGCCTCCGGTACTGGTCCTGTTTGCAGGCAGAACTCAGTCGGCGTGTGGGCGCGCGATGTCCGCGACCGGTCCATTCTATTGCCCGGTCGATCAGCGCGTCTATCTCGATACGTCTTTCTTTAGGGTGATGGAGCAACGCCTGGGCGCGCGAGGTGATTTTGCCAAAGCCTATGTCATCGCCCATGAGGTGGCCCATCACGTTCAACACAGCCTGGGGATTCTGGACCAGGTGAACCGAGCCAAACAACGGTCAAGTCAGGCCGACGCGAATGCCCTTTCGGTTCGCGTGGAACTTCAGGCGGACTGCTACTCGGGAGTTTGGGCGCGGGCTATGGATCAACGCTTTGGGGTGCTGGAACCCGGTGACATCGAAGAAGCGCTCAAAACGGCCGCTGCCATCGGGGATGACGCACTGCAACGCGCTCAACAAGGCGTTGTGGTCCCAGACAGCTTTACCCACGGCACCAGTGAACAGAGACAAAACTGGTTTAACCGGGGCTACAAATCCGGAAACCCCAACAGCTGCGACACCTTCGCCGCAAGACAACTCTGAATTTCAAGGAAAACCAATGAAACCATGCTGATAGCAGCTGTCTGTACGACCATGACGCCTGCATTGGGATCAATTGCAGCGCTCTCCATTTCCGGCGCGCTGGGATCCGAGGTCGCAGCCCAACAATGCGGCTCGTCCGGCGATCTGATCTATATCGGACGGACGCGTGGCGAGGCATCCTCGGTGTGGTTGTCCACAACCGCACGGGGCGATTTTCGTCTGGAAGAGGCGCACGGAAACACGACCGTCGACACCTGGAGCCAAAGCCGCAGCGGGCCTCATCTGTCCTTTTCACCGTTTGTCTCAAACGGGTCAGGCGGCGTGCATCGGCTGTTTGAAGTCGGTGCCGCTCCAAACGGACGTGATTGCCTGGTTGATACGCGAAACCAAAGAAGGAACTGGTCGCTTCCGGGCCGGCCGCCCGGCGGCGGTGGGGGAAATCCTGGTGGCCCCGGTGGCGGACCAGGTGGTGGCGGAAGCCCAGGTGGAACTGGCGGTGGAGGCGGTAACCCCGGAGGAGGGGGTGGCAATCCCGGCGGTGGTGGAACTGGCGGAAGGCCCGGCGGCAGTGTACCAGGAGGTGGATTTGTGGGTGTCTTGCCTACGGCGGGCAGCACACGTTTTGAACGCTCTGCTGAAGCCAGGGAACAAAGACCGTGCACGACAGATCCCAATGGCAAACTGGACCCGGCCCTATGTGATCCGCTTGTGACGCCGCCCCTGACCGAAGGGCGCGATTTTGCACCGCCCACCCCGTGGAACGTCTGGACAAATTTCACTTTTACGCAAGTCGAAGACACCCGCGGCGTTCGGAACTTAGATGTGAACGATCGCTATTTCGCGGTGAGCATCGATCGCCTTGTGACGCCTACTCTTGTTCTGGGCGTTCAGGCAGAGTTCGACAATACGGATTCCAGCGCCTATGGCGGCTTGTTCGAACAAGACACAAATGGCTGGGCACTAGGACCCTATTTTGCCTGGAGGATGGCCGAGAACTGGACCCTGAACGGCCTGGCAACCGTTGGGCAATTGTCTTCGGATGTCTCACTTCTGGGGCTGACCGGTGATTTTGATCGGACGCGCTGGCGGGCCAATCTACAGGTTACCGGCGAATATGAGGCCGGAAATTTCCTGATCCGGCCTTCCCTTGCCTTTGACTACTATCGCTACGAAGGCAAAGATTTTGACCTTTCCGGGACATATCTTGGCATTCGGCGCGATATCATTGTTGAACTGGACAGCGCGCAATACAGCACTCTGACACCTGAGGTCGAACTCACGGTCAATGCCTTCTGCCCCAGTGACTACGGGTTCAAGAAATTCGAGTGGGTCAAGAAGCCCACTCACATTCCTGAACCTCGCAAGCAGACACTCTATGGCATTGAGGTTGTAGACATGCACGGCAACCCCGCGCCGTTCTTTGCGCATCCAAAACCATTCAAGGATTCGCTGAACTGACTGGCACGATGCCAAGCTTGGCTAATGCGGATATCACCCGACTTGGCGCGGTATCGGCAGTCAACTGCGCCATTTAACAATCAAAAAAGACCGCCACTTAGCGATCAAGTTCACAGCAAGCGAGAAAGCTGGATTTCTGTGTGCTACGATAGTTGCTGGCGTCGGAGAACTCACTTGAGGACAACGTTAATTTTCCAACGTTCGTGTCCCAACATAATGTCCGCTTTTCATAGTGGTTCAGTCATCAATGACACTCTGAGCTGCAACCGCAGCGAACGGCCTGTGTGGATGGCTCCTGCATAGCAAGTCCTTTTTGATCTGATTTGTGCATTTGTCAGAAGCAGTCATGTGTCCGGCCTGTTTGCGCGGCTTTGACCGCTGGCCCTGATGGGTTCCGCAAACCAGGTCCCTAACAGCTTCGCGGGCTATGATGCCCGGGCCATTCGGCGGGGTGTCCTGGTTTTGGCGGCTGACTTATGCACCATCACTTCGCGGGTCTTGCTAACTCGTTGTTCCTTTCGTCTCAGACAACAGCACGTGGGCTGTAGGGTTCGTTGTGAGCCAGTACGGCCCAGACGATCCGAGCGGTCTTGTTAGCCATGGCGACGGTTGCAACGCGCGCAGGCTTTCGTTCGAGCAATGATGCCAACCACTTACTGGCGCGTTCCGGGTGTGACCGGGTTTGCCGAACCAATGATGTCATGCCGACGACAAGCAGTGATCGCAGATACTGGTCACCCATCTTGGTGATCCGCCCCAACTTCTCTTTACCGCCACTTGATTTGTTTGCAGGGGTCAGACCCAGCCAGGCAGCAAATTCCCTGCCGTTTCGGAACTGATGCCCGTCTCCAATACTGGCGATGATTGCAGAGGCTGTCACAGCGCCAACACCAGATATCGTGCGCAAAAGGCGTACACGGGCGTCCTCTCGAGCGACTTGTTTGACACGATCTTCGTACCAGCGGACCCGTTCATGCAGAGCCATGAGCTGCTCGCACAGATTGTGGATCACTTCATTGGCAATGTCAGTTAGATCAAGAACTTCACCCAGCGTGATGTCTTCGGCAAAGCCAATGACACGCGCCAGACCTCTCGGGATAAAGATGCCAAACTCGGCAACCAGACCACGTAGATTGTTGATGAGTTGCGTTCTCTGGCGCACCAGAAGATCACGCGCCCGATGCAGCGACAAAAGGGATTGCTGCTCGACTGTCTTGATTGCAACAAAGCGCATGGTCGGACGGGTCACAGCCTCGCAGATGGCCTCGGCATCAATGGCATCCGACTTTCCACGTTTAACGTATGGCTTCACATACATCGGTGGGATCAGCCGAATCTCGTGACCAAGAGCAGTCAATTCACGGGCCCAATGATGCGCACTGCTGCAGGATTCCATGCCGATCAGGCAAGGCTCCAGCTTCGCAAAGAAAGACAGAAACTGCGCCCGCCGCAGGGGCTTATTGAACACGACTTCTTCGTCGGCGGTGATCCCGTGGAATTGGAAAACGTTCTTGGCCAAGTCTACGCCGATTGTGGTAACTTGCATGGGGTGGCTCCTCTCATAAGCAGATTTTGACATCTGCACTATGGCGCATTGCGACGCCGGTTGAAGCAGGAGCCATCCACCCCATCAGCTTGGTGGCCGTGAGTGTATTGGTATGTCGCGTGATTGCGCAGACGCTGCAAATGTTTCACTGACGAAACGCGCCGCAGCACTCAGGTACCGTACCAGCTGACAGCCTAAAAAGCGGCGTCTAATTCGAAGACCAAAAACCGATCTGCAGTGCTGCGTCTGCCTTCGTTTTTAAATTACACTTTTGACTTGGAGGCCTTCCAATGTTGAACGTTCACCCCGTTTCTGGTCCAACCATGACGGTTGGGTCAGGTTCGTGTGACGTCCAACAATGTGCAAGTGGCGGACCGAGGAGGATTCGAACCCCCGACCCCTTGATTCGTAGTCAAGTACTCTATCCAGCTGAGCTATCGGTCCACTTGGTGAGGGGCTGTTTAGACGCAGCATCGGGGGGGCGCAAGCCGATTCTGCAAAAAACTTTCAAAAAACCCGATCGCCTCTGGGAAGCCTTATTTCAAAGGTCGTTCCCTCCGTTCCGGTCTCTTTCAGCACCAGCTCGCCGCCATGGCCCCGCACGATTTCGGAAGAAATCGCAAGGCCCAGCCCGGTGCCGCCCTTGCGCACGCCGCCCTGAAACGGCGTGAACAGATTTTCCCGCGCCTTGGGCGGCAGACCGGGGCCGGTGTCGCGCACCTCGATGCACCAGTCCGTTTCATGCTCGCAGGCGGCGATGGTGATGATGCCCGGTTTTTTCGCCGCCTCCAGTGCCTGACGCGCGTTGCGCACAAGGTTCATGATCACGCGGAACATCTGCTCGGGATCGGCGCGGATCACCAGATCGGCGGGCATCTCGTTGACGATCTCGATACAGCCCTCCTCGACCGCCAGCCGCTCGCTGGCGGTGACATCCTCGGCCACGTCGTGAATGCGCACCATGGTCAGGGCGGGCGCCGGTTCTTCCGCCCGGCCAAAGGCCAGCGTGCCCTCGCACAGGGACACCGCCCGGGTGATCGAGTTCACCAGCTTGGGCGCCATGCGCCGCACCAACGGGTCTTCGCTGGCCTCGATCCGGTCGGTGAACAACTGCGCCGAGGTCAGGATATTGCGCAGGTCATGACTGACCTTGGCGACAGCCCCGCCCAACTGCGCCAGCCGCTCACGCTGCTTCAGGGCCTGCGTGATCTGGGTCTGCAGCATCTGCAGCGCTTCTTCGGCTTCGCGCAGTTCGGTCACGCCCGCGTGGGGCTGGATGATGCCACGCACGTCCTCTGGCGCGCGGGCATAGCGCTGCATGTATCCGACAACCCCCTTGATCGGGCGCACGATAAAGGCGCGCACAGCCAGGAACAGGAAAAACGCGGTGATGATCGAAATGACCAGTGACAACCAGAAAATGCGCACGCCGTAATCGATCATCGCCATGCGCAGCGGCTTGGTCTCCATGGTGACTTCGATCAGCAATCCCGCGCCGCGCACTGGTTCGCCGATGACACGGATGATCTCGTTTTCCGGCTGGATCAGGCGGGCCATGGCGTCGCGGATCAAAACCCAGGCCGAAGCCGCCCGCAAATCATAGGTATCCGTGACCTCACTCGGGATCGGCGATGACAGCATCAGTTGCCGCACCTCGTCGCGCCGAAGAACCACGTTGAAAACGCCGGCATTGACCAGCAGTTCCGCCTCAAGCTCTTCGGCCAGCATGTCATCGGCCAGCAGCGCCAGCGAGGCGATTTGCGCGCGCTCCAGCCGGGTAAGCAGGAAATCCTCGCGGAAGCGCGCAATCGACGGGACAAAGATCAGAACTTCGGCCAACATGACGAAGACCGTGGTCAGGATCAGAAACCGGCCGGACAGCGAGTTCAGCATACGCTCCTTTTCCGGTCAGGGCACCCAGCGCTGGACCAGCCCGACCAACCGTTTAACCGTTTGATTCTCAAACAGCCTTGGCGAGAAATAAGCCCCCGCCACCCGTTTGTTAAGCTC
The DNA here is from genome assembly GCF_059612585.1 of Ruegeria sp. YKSF57. Taxonomy (NCBI): domain Bacteria; kingdom Pseudomonadati; phylum Pseudomonadota; class Alphaproteobacteria; order Rhodobacterales; family Roseobacteraceae; genus Ruegeria; species Ruegeria sp. YKSF57. The sequence goes on from NZ_JBXWQW010000039.1 coordinate 6,297, forward strand.
TCCGATTGTCGGATAGGGCGAAACCATCGCGGCAACCTGGCTCATTTTCAGGTTATTAGCCAGCGCCAGTGACCACAAGTTAATCAATTCACCGGCCTGGTGTCCGACGATTGTAGCCCCTACAGGACGACCGCCGACAACCATCACCTTGATGAAACCCGTCGTTTTTCGCTCCGCCACCGCCCGGTCATTGTGGCGATAATCAAAGCGGACAACCTCAAGCTTTTCGCCATGAATATCCTTGCCTTGCGTCTCTGTCGGCCCGATCTGCGCCAATTCCGGCTCAGTATACGTCACCCAGGGAATATGGGCCGTCTTCGCCTTGGACGGCAGGCCGAACAGGGCCGAGCGGATGATCACCCCCGCATGATAACCGGCCACATGAGTGAATTGCAGCCCGCCCGCCACATCGCCAATGGCATAGACCCGGCGGTTCGTCGTGCGCAACCCGGCGTCCACTTTGATCCCCGCCCCCTCTGTTTCGATCCCGGCGGCCTCCAGATTCAGCTGCGCGATATTCGCCTTGCGCCCCACCGCCAGCAACAGGTGGGTGCCGCGATGGATCTCCCCCTCCTGCGTGACGACCTCGACCGCGCCCGCCGCGCCCCGGACCTGTGCGACGATGGCCTGTTCGACAATTTCGACCCCCTCGCCCCGCAGCGCCTCCAGCACCACGGCGGCGGCCTCGGGATCATCCTTGCCCAGCGCCCTCAGCCCCTCGATCACCGTCACCTTGCAACCCAGCCGGACATGCGCCTGCGCCATTTCCATGCCGATGGGACCGCCGCCGATGATCAACAGATGGTCGGGTTTCTCGCGCAACTCGAATATGGTCTCGTTGGTATCGTAAGGAACAGCGTCCAGTCCCGGTATCGGCGGCACCAGCGGCGACGACCCCGTCGCGATCACCACCCGCCGGGCCGCGATCACATGGCTGCCCGCCTGCACCTCGGTCCGAGAGATGAACTTCCCGTATTCCCGGATCACCCGAACACCGAATCCCTCGAACCGCTCCTGGCTGTCCATCGGTTCGATTTGCGCAATGACGTCGCGGACGTGATCCTTGGCTGCGGCATAGTCCACCTGTGGCGCCACATCCGCGACCCCAAAGGTCAAGGCATGCGACTGCGCATGGGCGGCCTTGCCGCTGGCAATCAGCGCCTTCGAGGGCACGCAGCCGAAATTCAGGCAATCGCCGCCCATCCGGTGCCCTTCCAGCAGCACCACATCGGCCCCCATCTGCGCCGCGCCTGCCGCCACCGACAACCCGCCCGACCCTGCGCCAATGACCAGCAAGTCGGTCTTGATCCTGTTCATGCCTCAGACCTCTTTGCGGCCACGGACGGCCCTGAACACGATGGGCAGCGCCGCCAGCGCGCACAGTCCCAGAATCGGCCCGATCACGAACGGCTCCCACAACAGCGAGATATCCGGCGTGCCGCCCCGGTCAAAGACACCCCCCAGCCCGACGCCGATCCAGGTATAGACGATCCCGCCGGGGATGATGCCCAGCGCCGTGGTCAACAGGAAATTGCGGAACTTCACGCCCACCAGCGCCGGCACCAGGTTGGCCACGAAAAACGGCACCACCGGAACCAGCCGCAACAGGAACAGCACCGGGATCTCGTTTTCCCGCAACCCGTCCTTGAGCTTTCTGACGGTGCCTTCGGATGCCTCCAGCCGCGCGGTCAGCGCCTGCCCCAGCCCCCACCGGGCCGCCAGAAAGATGGCCGAGGCGCCAGTCGTCGCCGCAACGACATTGTAAACCGTCCCGGCAAACAGCCCGAACAGGAACCCGCCGGTCATCGACGCCACCGCCGCCCCCGGCAGCGAAAATGCCACGATCAGGACATAGGCCGCCATGAACGACGCCACCAAGGCCCAGTAATTCGCATCGCGCCACGCCAGCAGCGCCTCGCGGTTGTCGCGCAACGTCTCGAAGGTCAGGAAATCGCCCAGCGCGAAAAAGCCGATGACGGCCACGGCGAGAATCACCAATAGCGGCACATGCCGCACCAGCCCGCGCCGGGGCATCTGGGTTGCATCACTCATCTGATTGTTTTTGCCTTTTTTCATTCGCCCCCAACATGCGCTGCGAAAGTGAAAAGCAACAGGGGCCTCACGCCGCCTTGAACTTTATGGCGGCAAATGTGAGTGTTTCGGGCCTTGTTCGCTGTTTTTGAAACCTCCCGCACCGGTCGCCGCTGATTTTGTTGCAAAAGAGGTCGAAAACACCGCCCAAGGGGTTTGACTTGCCCCCGACTTGCCAGTAGAGGACAGGCTTCGAACACCCGGGCAGGCGAATCCGCGCCGCACCCCGACCGCCAAAGATTGGAGACGGAGCGATGAAACGCACCTATCAGCCTTCGAACCTGGTTCGCAAACGCCGCCACGGTTTCCGCGCACGCATGGCCACCAAGGCAGGCCGCAAGATTCTGAACGCACGCCGCGCGCGTGGCCGCAAGTCGCTGAGCGCATAAGCCCTCAACGACCGACGTTCTGACGCACATGACGCCGCCGGAGGCCCCTGAGGATGGCATCGACCACCCCGGGGAAACGCCCCCGGCGGCGTCCGTTTGCGCGCCCGTCACCCTGACCGTGCTGCGCAACAGATCCGATTTCCTCAAAGCCGCCGGCGCCCGCAGGCAGGGCACCTCGACCATGATGGTGCAGGCCCGCAAACGCAGCCCCGACGAAGGCGGCGAGGGCATTCGCGTGGGCTTCACCTGCTCCAAGAAGGTGGGCAACGCCGTGGCCCGCAACCGCGCCAAGCGACGCCTGCGCGAAGCGGCGCGCGCGGTGCTGCCCGAAACCGGGCGTCCGGGCTGGGACTACGTCCTCATCGGCCGCGCCAACGAGACCGGCACCCAGCCCTTCGAAACACTCCTCGGCGATCTCCGGCGCGCGCTGCGTAAACTGCACAGCCCGCCCAGATAATCCCGCCTATCTGCCGTGGCTGCGGTCATACCCGTTCAGGCCGGGGCTCTGCCATCCCGCCAGCGCGCCATCTGCAGGCGCGAATACCTCGACCAGCATCGGATAGCAGGCGGCAGTGTCCGAGGAATGCTCTGACGAACAATCGCCACCCGGACAAGCGCTCAGATTGCCCAGCACATCGATCTCGGCAAAAAACTCCAGGTAATCGCCGGGCCGCACCGGCGAGGCCTTCATGAAATACTGCCCGGTATCGCGGGTGAACCCGGTGCACATGAACACGTTCAGCACGTCGTGAACATGCAGTTCGGCCTCGGCCAGCGGTATGCCCAGATGATCGGCCAGCGCCCGAGTCAGGTTGGAATGACAGCAATGGTGATACTGCGTCCCGGCCAGCAGATTGCCGGTATAGGGATCGCAGCGCGTGCCGATCACGTCATGCACCGAACCGCCGAATGCGTCGATTCCGTACCAATCCAGCGTGTCCTCGATGATGGTGGCCATCGGACGCATATGGGGCAGGCTCGACCACAACCGCTCTCCGGTGGTGACATGGGTGCCGTGCAACGCGCGGGTCTTGCCCGAAAAAAACCGCTCGGACAGATCGTGCAGATTCCACAGGTTGAAATCCCCCACCTGCGGCCCCTCGATCGAGGTGATGCGAAAGAAATGCCCGGCAGGCACTTCGAAACAGGCGGCATCGCGCGGCGGCACCACCACCTCGGCCGTCTTGGTCGCCGTCGCCCGCGCCGCCCGGTAAAGATCCAGATCGGGCGCGGGCAATGTTTCAGGCGGATAGCAGATCACCGGCGCCACGGCGCGGCGGGCAACAGCATCAGAAGGGGCATTCGTCATGGGGCACCTGTCACGGGTTTTCCGCACATAAAGCCCCAGTCAGACCCCAGAGGCAAGACGGCCCCCGGCCCCAGGTCCGAAAATTCAGATCGCAATCACATCCAGCGGCGGAAACCCGTTGAACCCGACCGACGCATAGGTCGAGGTATAGGCGCCGCAATTGCGGATCGTGATCCGGTCACCGCCACGCAGGCCCAGCGGCAGATGCACCAGTTTCTTTTCATACATCACGTCGGCGCTGTCGCAGGACGGCCCGGCCAGAACACAAGGCCCGGTGGGCTCGTGATCCCGCTCGGTCAGGAACTGATAACAGATCGCCTCGTCCATGGTCTCGGCCAGACCCGAAAACTTGCCGATATCCAGATAGACCCATCGGTGCAGATCGTTGTCCGACTTGCGCGCAACCAGCAGCACCTCGGCGGCAATCGCACCTGCCTCGGCCACCATGCCCCGGCCCGGCTCCGCCATGATGTGCGGAACCTCGCCAAAACGCTCGGTCACCAGCTTGATGACCTCGGCGGCGTACAGCTCGGGCGCATCCACCTCGGTGCCGTAATAGGCCGGAAAGCCGCCGCCGATGTTGAGCAGGCTCAGGTCGTGTCCCGCCGCGCGGGCGGCGTGCCAGACGGCGGCGACCTGATCCAGAACCGGCACCCACATTTCGGCCCGGCGGGTTTGCGACCCGACATGGAACGACAAACCAATCGTATCCAGACCAAGCGCGCGCGCATGGTCCAGCACCGCAATCGCCTTGTCGGGTGCACAGCCGAACTTGCGGCTTAGCGGCCAATCGGCCTGCGTCGCCTCGACGATCATGCGGATATAGACCCGCGCGCCGGGCGCATGCTCGGCGATCTTGTCCAGTTCGTCTTCGGCGTCGGCAGCAAACAGGGTGATACCCGCGTCATGCGCCCACGCGATGTCGGCCGTCTTCTTGACGGTATTGCCGAACGAAATCCGTTCAGGCCCTGCACCGGCAGCAAAGCACATTTCGATCTCGGCACGCGAAGCCGCGTCAAAATTGCTTCCTGCGCGGGCAAGCGTTTCCAGGATCGCTGGATGCGGATTGGCCTTGACGGCATAGTGGATCCAGGCCCTGCCCAAACCCTGCGCCAGCGCCGCGAACTGACGGGCAACCGCATCGGTGTCGATCACCAGCGTCGGGCGGTCAAATCGGTTGGTCAGAATGAAGGATTCAGCGCGCGACAGAGTCGCATCGCCACGGGCAAAAAGCCCGGTTACGAGAGCGTTCATGGTCATCTCCAACAGGCGCGGCGCGGTGACCGCGAAGCTAAGGTGGAGACGTTACCGTCGCTACGTAACCATAGGGAGCAGCCCTTACGACAGAGGCGCGTGCGTTGGCGTCTTTAATCGCCATATCGGAGTCTTGCGAACTCATTGCAAGAAAAAAGATCGGGTCCAAAATAAATTTTTGCCGCGCCCGCAAATTCTTTGTCGCCCCGGCAACGCATTTGTACAAAACGGAACATGACCCCTTTGAAACCGGTACAATTCGGACAGTTCGAGGCCTAGTCACGCGTCCGCAAACATGCCTTGGGCGCATCCTGACCCGCCACGCGCGCCCCGCAAAACGCGCAGGTCCAGCACCCTTCGGCCCGGTGCTGCCGCCATCGGCAATCACGCGTCAGCGAAGTTGTACGCGCCCGCCAGACGAAATAGGCAAATACCCCAAGGGCAAGAAGCAATAGCAGAACCGGCATACCCCAGACATCTGCCCGGGGCCTCGCCGGAACGCAAGCCTTAGGTTACGCGGCGTTTGCGTATTCGAACAGATCGGGCTCACGCGAAACGGGCGGGATTTCCTTTTCCGGAGTGTAATATGCCCATGCCTGCTCCAACAGTTTCAGGGCCTCGTCTGCCGGGAATTTTCTTTTTTCTTCAACGGCTTTCATGGGTGTCGTCCTTCTCAAGGTCAACCATCCCTCCCCGCTTCGACATTAGGCCCGCGAACTGCGCAAATCACCTCATCTCTTTGCATTCTGGACATGCACAGACCGCAAGGCTGACCTCAATGGATCAGCATATCGCCCGCAAGACCCAGCGCGAAACCCATCACGCCACCAAGGGCCGGCGACCAGCTTCCCTTACTTCTCGCCTCAGGTGCGATGTCCTGAAACAGCAGGTACAGAATACCGCCAGCGGCAAAGATCATGATCGCGCCCAGAGTTTCCGGATCGTTGGACAGAAAGTGGAAACCAACTGCCGCACATACCGGCCCCAATGCCGCAAGGCCCAGAAAAATAACGATAATCTGCACGCTCGACACATGACTGTTTTTCCAGATGTCGCGAAATGCCGAAAACCCCTCGGGCAGGTTTTGAAGGAAGATCATCGCCGCCAGCAGCTTGGCCGTTGCCGCCTCGACGGTCAGCAAAGCGCCCAGCGCCATCGCTTCGGGCAGGAAGTCGAGCAGCATCGCCAGCAACAAGGCACCGGTCCCCCCCTGCCGCTCAAGGTGCTTGTCAACTGCATAGAAGGTCAGCCCACCGCCCAACAGAAGCGGAACGGCAAAAAAGACGGGCAAAGCTTGCGACCCTTTCGGCACCAGTACAAGCGCAACCGCCGATAGCAAAGCACCACCTCCAAAGGCCGTGATGCCATGCAGAACCCGGTCTTTCAGCTGCAGATCGCTGATATGTTCATAGCGCGCCAAAGCTCCGCCCAAAGGCATCGCGAGGCCAGCAAAAAGGGAAAGCAACAATGCGTATGTCAGCGGCGTCATACCGCTGACACTAGGCATCTCAAACGGTGCGTTCCACCATCATTTTCTTGATCTCCGCAATCGCCTTGGCCGGGTTCAGACCCTTGGGACAAGTCTTTGCGCAGTTCATGATCGTATGGCAGCGGTAAAGCTTGAATGGATCTTCCAACTCATCCAGACGCTCCCCCGTTGCCTCATCCCGGCTGTCGATGATCCAACGATAGGCGTGCAAAAGCGCGGCGGGGCCAAGATAACGATCACCGTTCCACCAATAGCTGGGGCACGAGGTCGAGCAGCTGGCGCACATCACGCATTCATACAGCCCGTCCAGTTTCTTGCGGTCCTCTATCGACTGCTTCCACTCCTTGGCCGGACGGTTGGTCTTGGTTTCCAGCCACGGCATGATCGAAGCGTGCTGGGCATAGAAATGCGTCAGATCCGGGATCAGGTCCTTGACCACCGGCATATGCGGCAGCGGATAGATCTTCACGTCGCCCTTGATCTCATCCATGCCGTAGATGCAGGCCAAAGTGTTTATCCCGTCGATATTCATCGCGCATGAGCCACAAATGCCTTCGCGGCAGGAGCGGCGGAAAGTCAGCGTCGGATCGATCTCATTCTTGATCTTGATCAATGCGTCCAGAACCATCGGGCCGCATTCGTCCATATCGACGAAATAGGTATCCACGCGCGGGTTTTGACCGTCATCCGGGTTCCAGCGATAGATCTGGAATTTCCGCACATTGGTCGCGCCGTGAGGCTTGGGCCACGTCTTGCCCGTGGTGATCCTGGAGTTCTTGGGGAGGCTGAATTGAACCATGATCTGTCTCCTTAGAACGTCCGCGCCTTGGGCGCGATTTTCTTGAGGCTGATGCCGCCTTCTTCTTCGGTGGTCAGCGGATCAACGATGACGGGACGATAGCTGAGTTCGACCTGGTTGCCTTCAACCCGGCTGACTGTATGCACTCGCCAGTTCTCGTCGTCGCGCGTGGTGAAATCCTCGTGCGCATGCGCGCCGCGGCTTTCCTTGCGCGCCTCGGCACCGACGATGGTGGCCAGCGCGTTGGGCATCAGGTTGGTGAGTTCCAGCGTTTCCATCAGGTCGCTGTTCCAGACCAACGACCGGTCGGTGACTTTCAGGTCGTCCAACTTGGCTGCGATGGCGGTCATCTTCTCGACGCCTTCGGCCATGGTTTTCGAGGTGCGGAACACTGCCGCGTCCGCCTGCATGGTCTTTTGCATCTCAAGCCGCAGATCGGCGGTTGCGACGCCTCCGCTGGCATTTCGCAGCCCGTCGAACCGATCAAACGCCTTGTCGACCGACGTCTGGTTCAACACCGGGTTCGGCGCCTCGGCATCGACGACCGTGCCAGCGCGAATCGCGGCGGCACGGCCAAAGACCACCAGGTCGATCAGCGAGTTCGAACCCAGGCGATTGGCGCCATGTACCGAAGCGCAACCCGCCTCGCCCACGGCCATCAGGCCAGGCACGACGGCGGTCGGATTGTCGGAGGTCGGGTTCAGCACTTCGCCCCAATAGTTGGTCGGAATGCCGCCCATGTTGTAGTGCACGGTCGGCAGAACCGGGATCGGTTCCTTGGTCACGTCCACTCCGGCAAAGATCTTGGCCGATTCCGAGATACCTGGCAGACGCTCTGCCAGAGCCTCGGGCGGCAGGTGGGAAAGATTCAGGTGGATGTGATCGCCATCCTTGCCCACGCCGCGGCCTTCGCGGATTTCCATGGTCATCGAGCGGCTGACATAGTCACGCGGCGCGAGGTCCTTGTACTGAGGCGCGTAACGCTCCATGAACCGCTCGCCTTCGGAGTTGGTCAGGTATCCACCTTCGCCCCGAGCACCTTCGGTGATCAGGCAGCCCGAACCGTAAATGCCGGTCGGATGGAATTGTACGAACTCCATATCCTGCAGGGCCAGTCCAGCACGTGCCACCATGCCGCCGCCGTCACCGGTGCAGGTATGCGCCGAAGTAGCCGAGAAGTAGGCGCGCCCATAACCGCCGGTCGCCAGCACCACCATCTTGGCATTGAAGACATGCATGGTGCCGTCGTCCAGCTTCCAGCAGACAACCCCCTGACATTGCCCGTCATCGGACATGATCAGATCGATGGCGAAATACTCGATGTAGAACTCGGCGTTGTTCTTGAGGCTCTGGCCATAGAGCGTGTGCAGGATGGCGTGGCCGGTCCGGTCGGCGGCGGCACAAGTCCGTTGCACCGCGGGGCCCTCGCCGAACTCGGTCGTGTGACCACCAAAGGGGCGCTGATAGATCTTGCCCTCTTCGGTGCGGCTGAAGGGTACGCCGTAATGCTCCAGCTCATAAACCGCCTTGGGCGCGTGGCGGGCCAGGTATTCCATCGCGTCGGTATCGCCCAACCAGTCCGACCCTTTGACGGTGTCGTACATGTGCCATTGCCAGTTGTCCGGCCCCATGTTCGACAGCGAGGCGGCGATCCCACCTTGTGCGGCAACCGTGTGCGAGCGGGTCGGGAAAACCTTGGTCACACAGGCGGTGCGCAGGCCCTGTTCGGCCATGCCCAGCGTCGCCCGCAGACCGGCACCGCCAGCGCCGACAACGACCACGTCATATTCATGCGTTTCGTATTCGTAAGCAGCCATGTTCTTTCAGCTCCGGTCGTTAGAGGGCGATGCGCGCGATAGCAAAAAGGCCGGTCGCGGCGGCGGCATAGGACAAGCAGATCACGCCGATGATCAGAATTTTCTGCGTCAGGCCATGGACGTAATCTTCAAGCATCACCTGCGCGCCGTCAGCAAAGTGCTTGAAGCCGACGAGCAGCGTCAACGCCGCGACGATGGCCGGGAACGGGCGCGAGAAGTAGTCCAGCACTGCATCATGTGGCTGACCCAACATCGGGCCAAAGGTAAAGACGAACAGTGGCACAAGGATCAGCAGAGCCACCGAGCTGACTTTCATGGCCCAGAAATGAGCAGTTCCGGCTTTCGCGGCCCCCATGCCAACGGCACGTTTGCGGTCGGTAAGATAACGCATCATCGGCCTCCGTTATGCGATGACCAGAAGGGTCAGGATGGTCAGGACGAACGAGCCGATCACCACAGCCCATCCCAGCTTGTAGGCGGTCGGGATGTCCAGGCCGATTGCATTGTCCCAAACCAGATGCCGGACGCCGGCCAGAGTGTGATACCACAGCCCCCAAAGCGACAGCGCCATGACTATGTCGCCCAGCAAAGACGTGATCACGGCATTGGCGAATGCGTAGTACTCGGGCGAGGTCGCGGCGGCGAGGAACCACCAGACGATCAGCAGCGCCGCAACGATGAGTGCGTTTCCGGTGATGCGCGTCAGAATGGACGTCACCGACGTCAGCTGCGGCCGGTAAATGCTCAGGTGCGGTGAAAGCGGGCGGTTGCCCCGATTGACATCGGCCATTGTGGCTCCTTTCAGGTTGGTTGAGAGAGTTTTTACCCGATTTTCCGAATCTGTCACGCGCTGCAGGTGCAAAAAGATCAGAAAAAGCGATCAATTCTGCGGATATTGCATGTTTGTGATCACGCGGACAATCTGTGTGATCACGTTGCCCCCGCGGGAGCGGGAATGTGAGCGATATCAAGCAACCGCCATTGTGATCACGAATCTTGTCTTGTCACCGAAACGCGGTTTGTTGGGTAACTTCGCGCAGCAATTTCTTCCGGATGCGCTCGGGATAATCCCGAAAGCCCCCGGCTGTGACGACAAAAGCACCTTCGCCAATAATGACGTTTTCGTAAAAGTAAGCGGTCAAGTCTGGCTCGCTTTCCTCAATGGCAATTGCATTGACCGTAATGCCCAATTCGCGCAAACCCTCATGCGTTTTTGTCGGTTCAATCCCTTCGTTGGAAACCCCATCCCCCGAAACATCAATCAACAGCCGCGAGCAATCCCGAACTTCGGCAAAGGTCGCCATCGTCGCTTCCAGCGCCTCACCGATCGCGGTCGAAAAATTTCGCCAGATGCGGGGATCGTTTTCCACATTCCGCGCAAACGCCTCAAGGGCTTCGAAACTGTCAACGCTGGTCCAGGGGATCGTGACCTGCTGGCGGGACGCGCCTGTCCACTGGATCAGCATCAGTTGCGCCTCGGCCCGCACCAGCGCCTCGGACACTACCGGGTCGCGCAAGCCTTCGGCCAAGCCGTCCATCTGAAGGCGGTATTCCCGAGAATCAACGGAACCAGAAACATCCACAGCCAAGGCCAACGCCAGATCGCAGGCCGCCGCTGGCGGCGCCAGAACAACAGTGAAAGCAATGCAGCGCAGAACGTTCATGCCCCCAGCCTAGCACGGAAAATCCGCGTTGGGATCACATGACTGTCAGGTTCCCGATGTTACTTTGGCATAAACGCCCAATAGTCCAGATCCAACAGCACCTCGGGGCGGTATTTACCCTCGACGGTTTTCAGCGCAAACGCCTCGCCACCCTTGGTCGCCACCAGCCGCAGACGGATTGCACCAACGCCGGGCGCGCCAGTGTCCGCCTTGTCCAGAACTTCGGTCCAGGCTTTTACCGTGTCCCCGGCAAAACACGGATTGGCGTGCGCGCCGCCGTTCAGACCCACAATCATCTGGGCATTGGCCAGACCGTTGAAAGACAAGGCGCGCGCCATCGAGATGACGTGACCGCCATAAATCAGGCGGCCTTCGGGACGGAAAGTCAGGTCAAAATGCACCTTGGCGGTGTTCTGCCACAACCGGGTGGCGATCATGTGTTCGGCTTCTTCGATGGTCACGCCATCAACATGGTCGATTTTTTCCCCGACTTCATAGTCGCCCCAGCGATGCGGTTCGCCCGCCAGGTCGAAATCGTAGGTCGAGAAATCCAGCCCTTCTGGGATCACCAGCCGGTCGGCAGGCACGACCTTGTCAAGCTCCGGTACCACGGTATCCGGTGCGGGGGCGTCAAGGTTCGATTTGCGCACCATCACCCAGCGGACATATTCCATGACCACCTCGTCGCGCTGGTTCAGCCCGCGCGTGCGCACCCAAACCACCCCGGTTTTGCCGTTCGAGTTCTGCTTGAGCCCGATCACTTCGGACACAGAACGCAGCGTGTCGCCTGGCCAGACCGGTTTCAGCCAACGCCCCTCGGCATATCCCAGATTGGCGACCGCGTTCAGCGACACATCTGGTACTGTCTTGCCAAAAACCACATGGAACGCCGCCAGATCATCGATCGGGCTTTGCGGCAGACCGCAGGACTGTGCAAATGTGTCCGACGAGTAAAGCGCGTGGCGTGCTGGGTAAAGCGCGTGGTACAATGCGCGCTCCCCCCCCGATACCGTGCGTGGAACCGCGTGGATCAAGGTTTGCCCGACGGAATAATCCTCGAAAAAGCGGCCCGGGTTGGTCTTCGCCATCATTGCTGCCCCAGTTTCATTGCCGGAGAATAGTCGGCCTCGACATCCTTGGTTACTGCCTGCGCGCAACGCATGACGTTGTTTGCAGGGTCAAAGGCATAGGACGGAGACCCATGCAATTCCCACCCCTTGGCCAATGCATCCGAAACCTTGTGACAGAATGCTGACGTGTCCTCCTCGGTCAGGAGGCGATAGAGCTTCGACATGCTATTTCCTTATGTCGGGAAGGGTGACGGGCCGACGAGCCCATGAACATAGCCGATGACGACCAGCAGAACGATCGAGGCCACAAAGAACATACCGTCCTTGCCCAGCGTGCCCGGCTGCGACGGGGTCCAGTTTGGCTCTGCCCGGTTGATCGCGACAACCTCGACCATACCCCACAGGAACAGGCCACCGAACAGGATGATCGACGCAAGATCGCCGTTTACCAGCAGATGCGCCACGGCCCATGCCCGGAAACCCGCCAGCATCGGATGGCGCATTTTGTTCAGGATCAGGCCCTTGGTGCCCGCAGGGCTCATCATCCAGATCGCGATCAACACCAGCAGGTTGTTGATATGCACCATGAAGGTCGGCGGTGACCAGACATGGATGAAATCGGTCATGCGATAGCCGATGACAATCAAAACGATGGACACCAGCAGTGCTGCGGCAACCGACCCTTTGCCAGACTCGCCCATCGCGGCGCGTCGCTCGGGCATAATACGTTTGAACAGATGGGCGGCCCACCAAAGCGCCACACCCAAGATCAGAAGAACGAAGCCCATTGCCGGCCTACCCCGCTTGCAAAGTCAAAATCGCCTCTGCTTTTGCCAGAATTTCGCGGGCCGTTGCAACGTGAAGATTTTCGACGATCTTGCCATCCACCACGGCAACCCCCTGCCCCCGCGCTGTGACTTCTTCGAAAGCGGCAATCTGGCGACGGGCCAGGTCGACTTCGCTATCCGACGGAGCAAAGGCGGCGTTGGCGATATCCACCTGCGCCGGGTGGATCAGGGTCTTGCCATCAAAACCCATATCCCGGCCCTGTTCACATTCGGAGGCCAGCCCCTCGACATCCTTGAAGGCGTTGTAGACGCCGTCGATGATGATCAGGCCCTCGGCCTTGGCCGCCAGAACACACAGGCCCAGTGAGGTCATCAGGGGCGTGCGGTCAGGGCGGAAACGGGTCTGAAGCTCCTTGGCAAGGTCGTTCGTGCCCATGACGAAGCCCGCCATCAGCGGATGCGCCGCGATTTCCGCCGCGTTCAGCATGCCGCGCGGTGTTTCCATCATCGCCCAAATCGGCAGATCGCCGGTGATCGCAGCGAGCGCCTCTACATCCGCGGCGCTGTTCACCTTGGGCAACAGAACGACATCCGCCGCCATCTCGCGCACTGCTTCGGCATCGGCCCGCCCCCAAGGGGTGTCGAGGCCGTTGATTCGCACGATCCGCACCCGATCGCCATAACCGCCCGCCGCCAGAGCCGCCTTTAGAGTCTCGCGGGCGTTGTCCTTTTCATTCGCGGCAACCGCATCCTCGAGATCAAAGATGATGGCATCGACAGGCAAGGTTCTGGCCTTTTCCAGAGCCCGCTCCCGGGATCCCGGAATGTAAAGTACTGAGCGATAGGGGCGCAGGCGTTGATCCATGGTTTTCCCTCAAGAAATAAAGTTGCGCAAAACTGCCCCCTTTTTTCCGGAAAGTTCAAGAGCTAAAACGCCGCATTGCAGCATTATCGCCGCGTAGCAACGCAACGCGCGCGCATTTCATCACTCTGTCAGTCTCTCTGACGCAGCCTTTCCTTACAAACATGCAAGGGTGATGCGATGAACAAGATAGCACTGGCGATGAGCTTTGGAATACTGGCGCTGGCGGCTCAGCAGTTGCAGGCACAGGGGCAAGACTGTGCGCCGCGTGAAGCGGTTCTGGAAAGACTTGCGGAAACCTTTGGTGAAACCCGTCGAGGGATCGGGTTGGCCCAGCAGGGGGTGGTGATGGAGGTTTTTGCCTCGGACGAGACCGGCTCCTGGACAATCACCGTCACGTTGCCCAACGGTGTGACGTGTCTGGTGGCATCGGGTCAATCTTATGAAGCCCTGGCCGACAACCTGCCCGCATCCGGACAGGACGCCTAGGTCAGGGCGTCCCAGATCAATTTGCATCCCGTGACCATCAACAAAACATAGGCGATGCCGAAGAACACCCGCTCGGACACCATCCAATGCGCGCGGACGCCAAGCCATGCGCCCAGCAACGCGAAAGGGGCCAACAGCAGATCCGCCACTGCGGTCTGGAGTGTGAACATCCCAAGAAAAGCATACGGGACGAATTTGGCAATGTTGATGGCCCAGAAAACAAGAACTGTCGTCGCCTGAAACTGCGTCTTCGAAAGCCGTTGTGACAGCAGATAGACGGCCGCAGGCGGGCCTCCGGCATGGCTGACAAAGCTGGTGAACCCGGCAACCACGCCCGACAGCAACCCGACCGAAGCAGGCAGCCGGTTGGCAAGTGATGGCGCCCAACCCCGCGACTGGCCAAGGTGCCATATCACGAAAAGTACCGAAATCCCGCCGATCAGCAGGCGCAGCACATCTGCATCGGTGACCTGATACAGGCAGGCCCCAAATGCGACGCCGGGCAGGCCTCCGAGGATCAGCAACCTGGCATCTGGCAGACTCCACCGCTTCCAATAGGGACGCAAGGTCGCCAGATCGATCAACATCAAAAGCGGCAGCATCAGCGCAAGCGCTTGACCCGGTTCCAGTATCAGCGCCAGAATCGAGGCTGATGCAAAGGCCACGCCTGAACCGAAACCGCCCTTGGAAATGCCTGCAAAGACCACCGCCGGGATCGCAACGACGAAAAACAAGACGTTGATTTCCAACACGTCAGCGCCCCCGAAACCCCTGTTCCCCAAGTCCTTTAGCGCAATCAGAAGGCCGTGCGCAATCTGTATGCGGTCGCATGCCGCGTTGTAGAACCCTTGCGCGATGCCGTTTTAACGACTAGCAAAACCGCGATTTCAAACCCGACCGGAGATATTCCAAATGGCCAGACCCAAGATCGCGCTGATCGGCGCAGGTCAGATCGGCGGCACGCTCGCCCACCTCGTCGCACTGAAAGAACTCGGCGACGTCGTTCTCTTTGACATTGCCGAGGGTATCCCCGAAGGCAAGGCATTGGACATCGCTGAATCCGGCCCGGCCGAAGGATTCGACGCCAAACTCAAAGGTACCCAGTCCTACGAGGATATCGCAGGCGCGGACGTCTGCATCGTCACCGCCGGTGTGCCCCGCAAGCCGGGCATGAGCCGCGACGACCTGCTGGGCATCAACCTCAAGGTCATGAAATCGGTTGGCGAAGGCATCGCCGCCAATGCGCCCGAGGCATTCGTGATCTGCATCACCAACCCGCTCGACGCTATGGTCTGGGCGCTGCGCGAGTTCTCGGGCCTGCCCCACAACAAGGTCTGCGGCATGGCCGGGGTGCTGGATTCGGCCCGCTTCCGCCACTTCCTGGCGGAAGAGTTCAACGTGTCGATGAAAGACGTGACCGCATTTGTTCTGGGCGGCCACGGTGACACGATGGTGCCTTCGGTGCGCTATTCGACTGTCGCCGGCATTCCGCTGCCCGATCTGGTTGAAATGGGCTGGACCACGCAAGAGCGCCTTGATGCCATCGTGCAGCGCACCCGCGACGGTGGCGCCGAGATCGTCGGCCTGCTGAAGACTGGTTCGGCCTACTATGCGCCCGCCACCAGCGCCATCGAAATGGCCGAAGCTTACCTCAAGGACCAAAAACGCGTCCTGCCCTGTGCCGCCTATTGCGATGGCGAACTGGGCGTGAGCGGCATGTATGTCGGTGTTCCGACCGTGATCGGCGCAGGCGGCATCGAGAAGATCGTGAACATCAAGCTCAACGCTGTCGAACAGGAAGGCTTCGACAATTCGGTCAACGCCGTCAAGGGCTTGATCGAAGCGTGCAAGGGCATCGACGGCTCGCTGGCCTGACGAGTCGCATTCCGCAAAATCAGGATCGGCTCGTATCGGGCCGATCCTTTGCTGATGTCACCACCCGCAATCGGCGACATTGCAAGGCCGCACGACCCGGCCGGGTGATATTAGAGTCGGTTTTCAGCTTCTTGCTGGCGTTCCCACGTTTCGATCATACGGTAGTCAACAGCATAGAAGCGTTCGATGTCCCCCCGGATCGCGTCCGATACCGCAACCTTCAGTTTCGCCGATCTGTTTTCCCAGATACCGTGGTCGGCCGGTTCGGTGCCGGTTGCCTCGTCAACCCAATCAAATACCTGCGCCAAACCATCCTCGAACCTGAACAGCTTTGTATCAGGCACGACGAAGTCGGCCTGAGGTTTGATATGGTTGTCGAACGTGTATTCATCCCGTCCATACCGGTCAAAAGCCGCCTTGACCCAATCATCAAAGGGCTTCGGGTTCGCCTTGCCTGCGGCACGGTATCTATACTCGCTGACTATCCGGGACACCGGGTCGCGGAATACGGCAAAGGAGTGATCATAAAACTCGCGCGGAACCAATTTGGAGTGAATATGCGAATCCATGTGCTGAGCAACCGTGGCTGACCATCCCATTCTACGACCATGCCGCAGGGCAAGCGGGCCTTTCAGCGCCAGATATCTCTCAATGCTGGTCCCACCCGTTTTGGGAATGTGCACAAAAAACAGTATAGATTGAGATATCCGCGCAAGAGGCATGATCCACCAGTATGAAGCTCCGGCCTTGGAATCCGGCCTTGTTTGTCTCACCCCGACATTGCACAGGTCGGGACCTCTCTCAACACCATCGTTTGCAAGACAGCCAAGCCGAGTCGCACAGAGCGCTGTTTCCCAAGCCAACCATTTCCGTATGTGATCACACCTAAAAAACCTGTGATCACAAAACATAAAAATCTTCGTGAAAATCCCCCATTTCGGCAAAAAACCCTTTAAATCCGGATGCCGAACACGCCTATATCGGTGAAATCGCAGTCACACGGGACAGTTTCGATGAACATTCACGAATACCAAGCCAAGGCTCTTCTTCGCAGTTACGGTGCGCCGGTTTCCGACGGGCGTGTCGTTCTGCGCGCGGAAGAGGCGAAAACCGCCGCCGGTGCGCTCGACGGCCCGATGTGGGTGGTAAAAGCCCAGATTCACGCAGGCGGGCGCGGCAAAGGGCACTTCAAAGAATCCGACGCCGGCGAAAAGGGGGGCGTGCGCCTGACCAAGTCGGTCGAGGAAGCTGCCGAGGAAGCCAAGAAGATGCTGGGCCGCACTCTGGTGACGCATCAGACCGGCCCGGTCGGCAAGCAGGTGAACCGCATCTATATCGAGGACGGCTCGGGCATTCAGACAGAGATGTACCTGGCCCTGCTGGTGGACCGTGGCACCAGCCGCATTTCCTTTGTCTGCTCGACCGAGGGCGGTATGGACATCGAAGAGGTCGCCGCCGAGACACCTGAAAAGATCCTGTCCTTCTCGGTCGACCCGGCAACCGGCTATCAACCCTATCATGGACGCCGCATCGCATTCATGCTGGGCCTCGAAGGCAAACAGGTGAAACAGTGTGTCGCGCTGATGGGTACGCTGTACAAGATGTTCGTCGACAAAGACATGGAGATGCTGGAAATCAACCCGCTGATCGTGACCGACGCGGGCGATCTGAAATGCCTCGACGCAAAGATGGGCTTTGACGGCAACGCTGTCTATCGCCACCCCGACATCGCCGAACTGCGCGACACGACCGAGGAAGACCCCAAGGAACTGGAAGCCTCCAAGTACGACCTCAACTACATCGCGCTGGATGGTGAGATCGGCTGCATGGTTAATGGTGCCGGTCTGGCCATGGCCACCATGGACATCATCAAGCTGTACGGGGCCGAGCCTGCCAACTTCCTCGACGTGGGCGGCGGTGCGACCAAAGAGAAAGTGACCGAGGCGTTCAAGATCATCACCTCGGACCCGAACGTCAAAGGCATTCTGGTCAACATCTTCGGCGGCATCATGCGCTGTGACGTCATCGCCGAGGGCGTTGTCGCCGCGGTGAAAGAGGTCGGCCTGCAGGTTCCGCTGGTCGTGCGTCTGGAAGGCACGAATGTCGAGAAAGGCAAAGAGATCATCAACACCTCTGGCCTGGACGTGATCGCGGCGGACAACCTGAAAGACGGTGCCGAGAAGATCGTTAAGGCGGTGAAGGGTTAACGATGCAAAGAGCTATACTAGGAATCATAGCCAGCGCGTTTCTCGTGGGCTGCACGGACACCTCCCTTTCCACTTCTGGTGGCGGGAGCACACGCTCCCAAACGCAAGTGGTTTCTTACGAAGACGCAGTAAATGCGTTCATAGAAGCCTGCGTAAAGACAGCAGCTTCGCCGAACTCTGCCCCCCAAGCTTTCGAGGCCCTTGGCTTTGGTAAAAAAGAAAATCGTAACGGCGGCTACGACTTTCAATCCCCTTATGCGACTGCACAGGTTTCACTCAGAGCCGGTGTCGGCAAGACAACTGAATTGGGCCAATGTCAGGTAATTCCGAACGGTGGAAACTTCCAAACATCCGCTGCATTGCTTTCACAGCAGATTTCCAAACCATCGTTCAGAGCAAAAAGAGTTCCAGGGAACACGTCATGGTTTCTTGGGAACACCGGCACAATCGCGATCGTTTCTTTCAACAAAGGGATGATGGCCAGAACGCAACGGTTGGCGTCCTCTCAATAACGCTAAGCTGGAAATTACATAAAGGAGACTCCTCAAATGGCAGTCCTCATCGACGAAAATACCAAAGTGATCTGTCAGGGCTTTACCGGCTCGCAGGGCACATTCCACTCTGAACAGGCCATCGCCTATGGCACCAAGATGGTCGGCGGTGTGACTCCCGGCAAAGGCGGGATGGAGCATCTGGGCCTGCCCGTGTTCAACTCGGTCCACGAAGCCAAGCATGTGACCGAAGCCAATGCCAGCGTGATCTATGTGCCGCCGCCCTTTGCGGCTGACTCGATCCTCGAAGCGATTGATGCCGAGATGGAAGTGATCGTCTGCATCACCGAAGGCATCCCGGTTCTGGACATGATGAAGGTGAAGCGCGCGCTGGAAGGCAGCAAGTCGCGCCTGATCGGGCCGAACTGCCCCGGTGTCATCACGCCTGACGCCTGCAAGATCGGCATCATGCCCGGCCACATTCACAAACGCGGGAGCGTGGGTGTCGTTTCCCGCTCGGGTACGCTTACTTATGAAGCTGTGAAACAGACAACTGACGTAGGACTGGGCCAATCCACCTGTGTGGGCATTGGCGGCGACCCGATCAAGGGCACCGAACATATCGACGTGCTGGAATGGTTCCTGGCCGATGACGAAACCACTTCGATCATCATGATCGGCGAAATCGGCGGCTCGGCCGAGGAGGAAGCCGCACAGTTCCTGGCAGATGAGGCCAGGAAGGGCCGCAAAAAGCCGGTCGCCGGTTTCATCGCAGGCCGCACGGCCCCTCCGGGCCGCCGCATGGGCCACGCGGGCGCGATTGTCGCCGGTGGCAAGGGCGGTGCCGAGGACAAGATCGAAGCCATGCGCTCGGCCGGTATCGTCGTGGCCGAAAGCCCGGCGCAGCTGGGTGAGGCTGTGCTGGAAGCGATTGGGTAAGTGACCAATAGCTGGGCATATACTCTGAGAGTAGCGCTCAGATTTCAGGGTGGACGGTCAACGTCCGCCCTGCTTGACGTTAAGATGCGTCCAAGGAAATCTAATGACTATCGTTGAAGCCACGCGCACTTGTTTCTCAAAGTACTTTATCTTCTCGGGAAGAGCCTCTCGGCCTGAATTCTGGAAATTTGTGTTATTTTTGCTACTTTTATATGTTGTGGCGACAGTTGCAAACTCCGTACTTTTTGGACCAACAGTCACCCAGAGCTTTCAGGTTTCAGTGAACTCTAGTGGTGAGCAGACTCAAGGCCTCGTGACGCATCACTCTTACAACGGTGGATGGATAGGGCTTGTGGTCCAATTGGTCACTGCAATACCGCTTCTTGCTGTGGCTTGGCGCCGAATGCGCGACACGGGTCGCGGAGGGTGGTACGTTCTATTTCCCATTCCCGCATTTGCTATTTCGATTTTAATTTTTTTCCTGACTTCGCAGCCTGTTGCAATTGATCAAAGTTCGATTCCGGCAGAGTTCGAAATAGGAGAGACAGTGCGTTTGCCGCAAAGTGCTGCACTGTTTCTAGTTGCTTGGCTCATCGCCGTTGCCAGCATGATTTGCGTGATCGTCTGGCTGGCGCGCCAATCGGAACCAAATCGCAACCGGTTTGATCCCCCGATTGACGACGAAGAGGTCGTGACATGACCTTCTCCGACGCCATCCGCACCTGTTTCTCCAAGTTCTTCACCTTCTCGGGTCGTGCCTCGCGGCCCGAATACTGGTTCTTTTTCCTGTTCATCATGATCTGGAACATGATCGCCGGGATCATCGACTGGCAGTTCTTCACTCAGGTTGTAGTGACTGAAACCGAGACTTCCAAATCCGTCACGGCCATCTCAACAGGTCCGGTGCAGACCATGGTCAGCTTGATCATCTTTTTCCCGCATCTGGCCGTCGTGTGGCGACGCATGCATGATACCGGACGCAGTGGGCTTTATGCTTTGCTGCCAATCCTGCTGATCCTCGGTGCGCTGGCCGTTCTGGTTTTTGGTATCGGCCTAGCCAGCCAGTTCCACGGCGGCACGCTGGATATCCTGTTCACGCGGGCAACCCTGCTCATCGTTCTTCCGACACTACTGGTTCTGGTGGTGTCACCACTCCTGGTCCTGTGGTGGTTGACCCGCCCCAGCCAGCCAGGCACCAATCAATACGGTCCCAACCCATATGAGGTAGCCCCATGACCGAACATACGCCCAACGACGTCTTTCACGCCTCCAGTTTCATGCAGGGGCACAATGCGGAATATCTGGAGCAGCTCTATGCCCAATACGCCAACGACCCCGGTGCCGTGGACGCGGCCTGGGGCGAGTTCTTTCGTCAGATGGGCGACGCCGATCTGGACGTGAAGAAAGAGGCGCAAGGCCCCTCCTGGGCGCGCACAGACTGGCCGCCGATGCCTGCCGACGACCTGACCGGCGCGTTGACGGGCGAATGGGCCGAGATCGACGCCAAGGCGGCGGGCAACAAGATCAAGGACAAGGCCGTCGCCACCGGCGTTGAGGTCAGCGAAGACCAGATCAAACGTGCGGTGCTGGATTCGATCCGGGCGCTGATGCTGATCCGGGCCTATCGCATCCGGGGCCATCTGGTGGCTGATCTGGACCCGCTGGGCATGCGCGCCAACACCCCGCATCCCGAGCTTGATCCCAAGACCTATGGGTTCACAGATGCCGACATGGACCGGCCGATTTTCATCGACAACGTACTGGGCCTGCAAATGGCCTCGATGCGGCAGATCGTTGAAATCGTAAAGCGTACCTATTGCGGCACCTTCGCGATGCAGTACATGCATATATCCGACCCGGCGCAGGCCGCATGGCTGAAAGAGCGGATCGAAGGGTATGGCAAGGAAATCTCGTTCACCCGCGAAGGGCGCAAGGCCATCCTCAACAAGATGGTCGAAGCCGAAGGGTTCGAAAAATTCCTGCACGTCAAATACATGGGCACCAAGCGGTTCGGTCTGGACGGCGGCGAAAGCCTGATCCCGGCGATGGAGCAGATCATCAAGCGTGGTGGTGCCCTTGGCCTCAGCGACATCGTCATCGGCATGCCGCACCGTGGCCGCCTGAACATTCTGGCCAACGTGATGGGCAAGCCCTATCGCGCGATCTTCAACGAATTCCAGGGCGGCAGTTTCAAGCCCGAGGACGTCGACGGCTCGGGCGACGTGAAATACCATCTGGGCGCGTCCAGCGACCGCGAGTTCGACGGCAACACCGTACACCTGTCGCTGACCGCCAACCCCTCGCACCTCGAGGCGGTGAACCCGGTGGTTCTGGGCAAGGTCCGCGCCAAACAGGATCAATTGGGCGATGTCGATCGCACCAAGGTCATGGGCATATTGCTGCACGGCGATGCCGCCTTTGCCGGTCAGGGGGTCGTGGCCGAGGGCTTCGGCCTTTCCGGGCTCAAGGGGCACCGAACCGGTGGCACCATGCATATCATCGTCAACAACCAGATCGGGTTCACCACCGCGCCCCACTTCTCGCGCTCCAGCCCCTATCCGACCGACATCGCGCTGATGGTCGAGGCGCCGATCTTTCACGTCAACGGCGACGACCCCGAGGCGGTTGTGCATGCGGCCAAGGTGGCGACCGAGTTCCGGCAAAAATTCCACAAGGACGTGGTCATCGACATCTTCTGCTATCGCCGGTTCGGTCACAACGAGGGCGACGAGCCCATGTTCACCAACCCGATCATGTACAAGAAGATCAAGACGCATAAGACCACTCTCAGCCTTTACACAGAGCGGCTGGTCAAGGACGGCCTGATCCCCGAGGGCGAGATCGAGGACATGAAGGCCGCCTTCCAGGCGCATCTGAACGACGAGTTTGAATCGGGCAAAGATTACAAACCCAACAAGGCCGACTGGCTGGATGGGCGCTGGTCGCATCTGGACAAGAACAAGGATGACTATGTCCGTGGCGAAACGGCCATTTCCCCAGAAACTCTTGCCGAGGTCGGCGCGGCGCTGACCCGTGCGCCCGAAGGTTACGCGCTACACAAGACAGTCGGGCGTCTTCTGGAAGCCAAGGCGCAGATGTTCGAGACCGGCAAGGGGTTCGACTGGGCCACCGGCGAGGCGCTGGCATTCGGCTCGTTGCTGACCGAGGGCTACCCGGTACGTCTGGCCGGTCAGGATGCAACGCGCGGCACCTTCAGCCAGCGCCATTCGGGCTTCATCCACCAGGAAACCGAAGAACGTTATTACCCGCTGAACAACATCCGGACGGGACAGGCGCAATACGATGTGATCGACTCGATGCTCAGCGAATACGCCGTGCTGGGCTTCGAGTATGGCTATTCGCTGGCCGAACCCAACGCGCTGGTCCTGTGGGAGGCCCAGTTCGGCGATTTCGCAAACGGTGCGCAAATCATGTTCGACCAGTTCATCAGCTCAGGCGAAAGCAAATGGCTGCGCATGTCCGGTCTGGTCTGCCTGCTGCCACACGGCTTCGAGGGTCAAGGCCCCGAACACTCGTCCGCGCGGCTCGAGCGGTATCTGCAGATGTGCGGCCAGGACAACTGGATCGTGGCCAACTGCACCACGCCCGCGAACTATTTCCACATCCTGCGCCGCCAGTTGCACCGCACCTTCCGCAAACCGCTGATCCTGGTGACGCCGAAATCCCTGTTGCGCCACAAGCTGGCGATCAGCGAAGCCGAGGATTTCACCACCGGTTCCAGCTTTCACCGGGTGCTGTGGGATGACGCGCAAAAAGGCAACTCGGACACCAAACTGGTCGCCGACGACAAGATCAAGCGGGTTGTCATGTGTTCGGGCAAGGTCTATTTCGACCTGCTGGAAGAGCGCGACGCGCGCGGCATCGACGACGTTTATCTGATGCGGATCGAACAGTTCTATCCCTTCCCCGCCCATTCGCTGATCAACGAACTGGAGCGGTTCAAGCAGGCCGAAATGGTCTGGTGCCAGGAAGAACCCAAGAACCAGGGCGCATGGACCTTTATTGAACCCAATATCGAATGGGTCCTGACCCGCATTGGCGCGAAACACCCCCGACCGGCCTATGTGGGCCGCGCAACCTCGGCCTCGCCCGCGACCGGTCTGGCCAGCCAACACAAAGCCCAACAAGAGGCGCTCGTGAACGAAGCGCTGAGCATCGAAGGAAAGTAAGCGATGACGATTGAAGTTCGAGTACCCACGCTTGGCGAATCCGTGACCGAAGCCACCGTTGCCACCTGGTTCAAGAAACCTGGCGATGCCGTGGCAGTGGACGAGATGCTGTGCGAACTGGAAACCGACAAGGTGACCGTCGAAGTACCGTCGCCCTCGGCCGGCGTGTTGGGAGAGATCGTGGCCGCCGAAGGCGAAACCGTTGGCGTGAACGCCCTGCTGGCGACCCTTGCGTCCGGCGAAGGGGCGGCCCCGGCGCCTGCCGCGGCGGCAGAACCCGCAGAGGCCCCTGCAGCTTCGGGTGGCGGCGTTGATGTGATGGTGCCGACGCTGGGTGAATCCGTGACCGAGGCGACGGTTTCCACCTGGTTCAAGAAGGTCGGCGATACCGTCGCACAGGATGAAATGCTGTGCGAACTGGAAACCGACAAGGTGTCGGTCGAGGTTCCTGCCCCTACCTCGGGTGTGCTTGCAGAGATTGTTGCTCCCGAAGGCTCCACCGTCGAAGCCTCGGCCAAGCTGGCGGTAATCTCCAGCGCGGCCTCGGGCACATCGCGCGCACCCGCCGCCCCGGCAGCAGCAGTCACCCCGGCGGTTGCGACAAGCGGATCAAAGGACGTGGCCAACGCGCCTTCGGCCGAAAAAGCCATGTCCGAGGCCGGATTGACCGCCGGTCAGGTTCAGGGAACCGGCCGTGACGGACGCATAATGAAAGAGGATGTGGCCCGTGCGGTGGCAGCGGCCGCCGCCCCGGCGCCTGCGGCGGACGCACCTGCTCCGGCGGCACCAGCCCCACGCGCGCCTGTGGCCGCCGAGGATGCGGTGCGCGAAGAACGCGTGCGCATGACCCGTCTGCGCCAGACCATCGCCAAGCGCCTGAAGGACGCCCAGAACACCGCCGCGATCCTGACCACCTATAATGAGGTGGACATGACCGAAGTGATGGCCCTGCGGAACCAGTATAAAGACGAGTTCGAAAAGAAACACGGCGCACGCTTGGGCTTCATGTCCTTTTTCACCAAGGCGTGTTGCCATGCCCTGAAAGAAGTGCCGGAAGTGAACGCCGAAATCGACGGCAACGACATCGTCTACAAGAACTATGTTCATATGGGCGTGGCTGCAGGCACGCCGCAGGGTCTGGTGGTGCCGGTGATCCGGGACGCTGATACCATGTCCTTCGCCGCCATCGAAAAGGCAATTGCCGAAAAGGGCAAGCGCGCCCGCGACGGCAAGCTGAGCATGGCCGAGATGCAGGGCGGCACCTTTACCATCTCGAACGGTGGCGTCTATGGCTCGCTGATGTCCTCGCCCATTCTGAATCCCCCACAATCGGGCATTCTGGGCATGCACAAGATCCAGGACCGCCCAATGGTGATCAATGGTGAGATCAAGATCCGCCCGATGATGTATCTGGCCCTGTCCTATGACCACCGGATCGTCGACGGCAAGGGCGCGGTGACCTTCCTTGTGCGGGTGAAGGAGGCGCTGGAGGACCCGCGCCGCTTGCTGATGGATCTGTAATCATGGCAACGCACGTACTCTGGCAGGCGGATGTCGCCAATTTCGACGCCTGGCTCAAGGTGTTCCGCGAGGACAAGGCGATGCGCAAATCGGCGGGCATCCGTGACCTGCATGTCTGGCGCGACCCCGAACAAAAGGATCATGCGGTCGCTTTGTTCGAGGTCACCAATCTGGACAAGGCCAGGGCTTTCTTCGAGTCCGAGGAACTGGCCATGCACCACGAACGGGGCGGCATCGCGCATATCACGGTCAAGCTGTTGGAACCGGTTTGAATTTTCACGCAGCGGCCCGCCTTGGCGTGCCGCGCGAACACCGGGAGCACCCGGTCGAATTAGGAGAATGTAATGGCAAACTATGACGTCATCGTAATCGGCGCCGGACCCGGCGGATATGTCTGCGCAATCCGCTGCGCGCAGCTGGGGCTGAAAACCGCCGTGGTCGAAGGACGTGAAACCCTCGGCGGCACGTGCCTGAACGTTGGCTGCATCCCCTCCAAGGCGCTCTTGCACGCCAGTCACAGCCTGCACGAGGCGCAGCACAACTTCGCCAAGATGGGGCTGAAGGGCAAAAGCCCGTCCGTCGACTGGAAACAGATGCTGGCCTACAAGCAAGAGGTCATCGACGGCAATACAAAAGGCATCGAGTTCCTGTTCAAGAAGAACAAGATCGACTGGCTGAAAGGCTGGGGCAGCATTCCCGAGGCCGGCAAGGTCAAGGTTGGCGACGACGTTCACGAAGCCAGGAACATCATCATCGCATCCGGGTCCGAGCCGTCTTCGCTGCCAGGTGTCGAGGTGGATGAAAAGGTCGTCGTGACCTCGACCGGCGCGCTGGAACTGGGCAAGATCCCGAAAAAGATGGTGGTGATAGGCGCAGGTGTAATTGGGCTGGAACTCGGCTCGGTCTATCAGCGTCTGGGGGCCGAGGTCACGGTGATCGAATTCCTCAACGTGGTCACCCCGGGCATGGATGGCGAGATCCAGAAAACCTTCCAGCGCACGCTCAAGAAACAGGGGCTGAAATTCGTCATGGGCGCCGCGGTACAAAAGACCGAAGCCACCAAGACCAAGGCCAAGGTTACCTACAAGCTGCGAAAGGATGACAGCGAGCATGTCATCGAGGCCGACACCGTGCTGGTCGCGACCGGGCGCAAACCCTTTACCGAGGGACTGGGGCTCGACACACTGGGCATCGAAATGACGCCGCGCGGCCAGATCAAGGTGGGCAAGGACTGGCAGACCAACATCAAGGGCATCTACGCCATTGGCGACGCCATCGAAGGCCCGATGCTGGCGCACAAGGCCGAGGATGAAGGCATGGCCGCCGCCGAGCAGGTTGCGGGCAAGCATGGGCACGTCAACTATGGCGTCATTCCGGGCGTGATCTATACCACCCCCGAGGTCGCCAGCGTCGGCGAAACCGAAGAAACGCTCAAGGAACAGGGTCGCGCCTATAAGGTCGGCAAGTTCATGTTCATGGGCAATGGCCGCGCCAAGGCGAACTTTGCCAGCGACGGGTTCGTAAAAATCCTTGCCGACAAGGAAACCGACCGAATCCTCGGCGCCCATATCATGGGACCGGCGGCCGGTGAATTGATCCACGAGGTCTGCGTCGCGATGGAATTCGGCGCATCCGCCGAGGATCTGGCGCTGACCTGCCACGCGCACCCGACCTATTCAGAAGCCGTGCGCGAGGCCGCCCTTGCCTGCGGCGACGGGCCTATACATAGCTGAACCTGACCTTTGGCGACCCGTGTTGCACCGGGTCGCCTGCACCGGCCAGACAACAACTATTCGGCAGGGTGCCGATCTGCCTGATCCGAACCGGCAGTTTGTCGTTTCTTGCGGTTCATGACACGCCAGGCATCTTTGAACGGCACGAAATAAAGCTTCATACACGTGTCCAACTCGTGCCCGCGATCCTTGTCGGTGACCCCGAATTTCACATCTCTGTTGTCTTCGGGCATCACATAGGTGCCGAACAGAACATCCCAGACCGGAAACATGAAAGCGAAGTTCTTGTCGAGATGATCGGGATGACAACTGTGGTGCACGTGATGGTGCGCCGGTGACGGGAACACTTTCGACCACACTCCGGGCCACCGCAGCCAGATATGAGAATGGCGCAGATTGTACCCCACGATATTGAAAAGGAACATCAAAAGCGGCACACCCAGCAATGTTGGCAGGCTCGGTGTATAGCCCAAAAAGTTGAAACAGAACCCGGTAACAGCACCACTGCCCAAACCAATCGCGATCTTGTAGAAAAAGTTGTCAACCGGATGTTCGCGAAAATTGGACAGCGGGTGCATGACCTCGGCACTGTGATGCACCTTGTGGAACTGCCACAAGACCGGAATCTTGTGCTGAAGGTAATGAATGTAGAAGCCGATGAAATCCACAACCAGAAAAAACACCGTCATATAGACGATGGTTGCCGCAACGCCTTTCCATCCCTCAAGCGGCTGGACGGCGGTCGGGTCCAGTGCGTTCACATCACCGATTGTCCAGTGATACGCCATGGCCGCCGCTCCGGCGAACAGCCCAAGCATCAGGAAATGCCCGATCAACTGGTGAAAGAAAAAGTACCGGACATCCAGCCAGGCCGAAGGGTGATTCCAGACCTTTTTTGGAAAAAGAAACCTTAGAAAGCTACGTTCGCCCTCGACTTCCAAAGTGGTCCGCCGCTTCAAAGTATAGACCAGAAACGCAATCAGGGCGGAACTCGCCAGATAGACGAAATAGATGCGGTTGCCTGGATCCAAAGGAAACAGGGCGACGTTACCTGCATGGTCCAGAAATGACCCCAGAAAGGATTTCAACTGCTGCATCGACGCCTCTGGTTTTTGTTAGTCTATCCATGATCTTCAAATTGTCCACCAGCGTGAAATTCAAGTGACCAATTCAAGGCGACACGCGCAGCTACCAAAGTGTTCGCTCTGCCCGCGTTTTCCATGCGGAATCGTAGGGTGTGCCCCCCTCCTCGCCGTTTGTCATTTCGGCCAGGATGTCACCCATGGTCGGCAACGCGCCGCTTTCGTCGCCGCCAGTCCAGGTTCTCGCGCGCATCAGGGCGCGGGCGCACTGGGTATATATTTCACTAATTTCGATAACGATGACTGTCGCAGGCAGGATTCCCTTCTTTTCGAACCGCGCCCGCAGCGCCTCATCCGAGGTCACGCGAGCATGGCCGTTCACGCGCACCACGTTGTTCGAACCGGGAACCAGAAACATCAGCGACACGCGCGGGTCCGTTACGATGTTGCGCAACGAATCCAAACGGTTGTTGCCGCGCCAATCGGGCATCGCCAGCGTACCGGGGTCCAATTCCATTGCCACCGGGCCGTCATCCCCACGCGGACTGCCATCGGTTCCATCCAGGCCCACCGTACTGAGCACACACAGGCGCGAAGCCATGATCCACTTGCGATAAAGCGGCGTCATCTGGCGCGCCACCTTTCGCAGCGACGGAGCGGCGGGAGTGCCGTAAAGCGCCTCGAGCGCCGCAATATCCTCAATGAACTCCATCTGGATCAAACCCCACTTCGCGCATCAATGCGTTCGACCGGCTTTCGATGGCCTCTTCCAGCTGAGCCATGAAATCACCACGTTCGACACCGGGTTGGATCGGAGTGAGAAACTCCACGATCGCATGGCCAGGTTTGCGCAGGATGCCCGTGCGCGGCCAGAACACACCCACATTGGTCGCCGCAGGCACGCAAGGATTGTTCAGTCCCTCATACAGCACCGCCGTACCCACCTTGTAGGGCTTGTGCACGCCAGGTGCCACGCGGGTGCCCTGCGGATAGATGATCAGCTGCCCGGGCTCTTCGAACTCTTTGGCGACATCCTTGACCATCCTGGCAATTGCGGCACCCTTCTTTCCCCGGTTTACCGGAATGCAACCCAGCCTTTTTGCATAAAGGCCGATCACTGGCGTCCACAGCAACTCGCGTTTCATGATGAATTTTGCATGTGGAACCGCGTCGAAGATCAGCAGGATGTCGAAAAAGGACTGGTGCTTGGCGGCGATCATCACCTCACCGGTCGGCACCATGCCACGCACTTCGCCGCGCAAACCCACCATCCAGCGCGACATCCAGATTGTCGAACGCGCATAGAGCTTGCAGGCCCTCAACGCCCCTCTTTTTGAGAACAGGGCATAAGGCGAAAAGAGAATGCCCAGAATCCCCATCCAGGCATAGATCACGATCACAAAGATCAAAGAGCGAAGCCATTGGAACGCAAATGCCACTACGAAAGCTCCTTCAACCTGCGATGCGCCGCGGCCCAGGTGGCGACAAAGGCGACAATCGCCCCCATAAGCGGGATCAGCAAGGGCAATAACCAGTCAACCCCACGAAAGCCCAGACCCGTAAGAAACCCACCGGCATCGGAGGCATCGGGCAAAAGCAGCACACCACTAATGCCCAGAAGAACACCGGCAGTCGATCCGATCAAGGCGCGAACAGCGAAGCGGCGCACGAAAGCACCCGCGATGAACCGGTCGCGGGCCCCGATCAGACGCAGGACCTCGATCACCTGAGCATTGGCCGAAAGCGCCGCATTTGCCGCCAGCGTGATCATCGCTGCGGTCGCCCCGCCGATCAGCAAAACGGAAATCAGCGCAAGCCGACGCAGCGCATTTGCCGCATCCACCAGGGGTTCCCGCCAGCGTGTGTGATCGTCCAGCACGGCGCCGGGCACTTCAGCGCTGAGCCTCAGGCGCAATCCGGCCGCATCATAGCCGTTTTCGTCCTTCAGTATCTCTATCAGTTGTGGAACCGGCAGGCTATCCAGCGGCAGGTCAGGCCCGAACCAGGGTGACAACAGCGCGGTTTGTTCCTCGGCCGACAATGCCCGCGCCGAGCCGACGCCGGGCGTCTGCCGCAGCACTTTCAGCGCCATTTCGGTCTGCGCTGCTCGTTGCTCTGACGGAGCGTTGATGCGCAGAGTGGCTGCACTCGCCAGTTCCGAAGCCCAGCGGTCGGCCAGCCGCCCGGCCGCCAGCGACAACGCCAGCGCGAACACCGCCAGAAAGGCCATTGCGGCAGAGACAAACACCGTCAGCCTCGCGGTAATGCCGGTCGGCGGTACAACGCGGTCAGCGCGCTTGTCGCCGCGCAGCATGTTTCGGATCGTTCCCTTGCTCACAGATCCGCCCCCGCAAGTTGCAGTCGTCGTTTGGAAATCCGCAATACGCGCGCCTGAATCTGTTTCTTTGCCGCGCGGATCAGGCTCAGATCGTGGGTCGCGATGACCACGGTCTTGCCCATCCGGTTCAGCTCGACCAACAGGTGCAGCAATCGTTGGGACATGTCCCAATCGACGTTGCCGGTTGGCTCATCAGCCAGCACCACGTCGGGAGACATGATTACCGCCCGCGCCAGGGCCACCCGCTGCCGCTCACCTCCCGACAGCTCCGGAGGATGGGCATCCGCGTGTTCCCCCAACCCGACCCAATGCAGCAATTCGCGCAAGTTGGTTTCGTCTGCCTTAGGATCCCGACCGGACACCAGCAACGGAAGCGAGACATTCTCGCTTACCGACAAATGATCCAGAAACCGGCAGTCCTGATGCACCACGCCGACCCGCCTGCGCAAGACCGCCATCTGATCGCGGTCCAGATTGCGGATGTTCTGTCCGAAAACGCTCAATGACCCGGCGGTCGGAATTAGCGCCCCATAGCAAAGTTTCAGAAATGTCGTTTTCCCCGAACCGGAAGGGCCGGTCAGAAAATGAAACGAGCCCGGCGATAGCTGCACGGAAACTTCGCGCAGTAATTCGCGGCCACCGTAGCCGTAGCTTACATCTTCAAGCTCGATCAAGACCCGCTCCCGTTAATATTTTGGCCTTCTTGCCTCAGGCAGGTGTTGGTTTCAATGCCCGTACCGGTTAGGATTTGGTTCAGTTGCGGAATGAATCTGAAAACGCCCTTTGCCTACAGGTTGTAAATGACTATCATTCAGCAAAAAACCACACACACGCCACGAGCAAGGCCTGGAGGCAGTATGCGTCTTACATGTCCGAAATGCAGTGCCAAATATGAGGTGCCGGACGAGGTTATCCCGACCAACGGTCGTGACGTGCAATGCTCGAATTGCGACGAGATCTGGTTTCAGAATCATCCGGATCATCCTAGGGTTGAAATCCCCGGTGGCTCACCGGAACCGGCGAGACAGGAACCCTCGGCCCCATCGCCGGTAGAAACCGCCTTGCGAGAGACCAAAGAACCAGTTCCCGAAAAGCCCCAGGCGCCGCAAGCCGAACGAAGTGCTACGGCCACTACTGAACCCGAGCCAAAGCGTGAGCGCAGCCTGGACCCTGCCGTCGCCGACATCCTCCGGCAAGAGGCGGCTCGGGAATCAGAGCTTCGCGCCAAAGAGGCCGAGGCGCTGGAAACTCAGACAGAACTTGGGCTTGAAACAACTTTCAGCAGCCGACCGCCAAAAACCGAATCGAAAAAACCTGCACCCCCGATGCCACGCAGCAGCGCGTTGCCTGATGTCGAGGAAATCAATTCATCGCTCCGCAGCAGTGAAAGCGACAGAACCAGCGGAACAACCTCTGGGACAGGCACCAGCAACCGTGGGTCAACGGGTTTCTTACGCGGCTTTGCCCTGATTGTCATTCTGGGTGTGGGGATGATGATGGTCTATGGCAACGCCAGACAGATATCACAATCCATTCCCCAAGCCGACCCAATGTTGCAGGCTTATGTGACCATGGTCGATCAGGCACGCATCTGGCTTGAGGGCAAGGCCGCAGCCATTCAGCCCTGAGCCCCCTCAATCCGAGCTCAGAATCGTTCCAGCAACCGCTTGAGATAGTCCAGTTCGATTTTCGGACGATCGGTTTCCCCGCTGCGTCTGCGGATCTCATCCAGCAGCTCACGGGCGCGGCGATAGACGTCATCACCGTGCAGCAGGTTGTCTTCGGTCGAAATCGATCCACCCGCGCCCTGATTGCGCCCCAGTGGATCCCGTCTGCGGGCCTGCATCTCGCCAGCTTCGGTGCCTTGGCCCGGCTGGCCCTGCTGTTCCTGCGCCAATGCCTCACCCAAGGCTCGCATGCCCTCGCGCAATGCGTCGATTGCCTCGGACTGGTTGTCGATCGCATCGGCCAACTCATCGTTTCGCAGCGCCTCTTCGGCCCCTTCCATCGCGCGCCCGGCGCGCCCCAGCGCATCCCGCGCCTCGTCACCTTCGGGGGTCCCAAGGCCTGGCAGATTCTGCTCTTGCCGACGCAATTCATCGCGCAAGGCCTGCTGCCGGTCTGCCAGCGAACCCTGACCCGGCTGACCTTCTCCGGCCTGGTCACCCTGCCCCTGACCACCTTGGCCTTCGTGGCTTTGACCACGCCCCTGCCCGCCTGACCGGCCCTGATTGTTCTGGCTTTCGCCGGACTGGGCGCCGGGGTTGAACTGCTCCTGCAAATCACGGAACGCCTGATCGCTCAGCCCCTGTTGGTTGCGCAGGGTCTCTGCCAGCCCCTCCATCGCCTGCTGCCCCTCGGATTGTCCGTTTTGGCCCTGACTTTGCGTGACGCGCATGTTTTCCATCATCTGCTGGAATTCCTGCAACGCCTGCTGCGCCTCGGCCATGCGGCCCTGTTCCATCAACTCCTGAATGCGATCCATCATGCGTTGCAGGTCATCCTGCGTCATCTGCATGGTTTCGCCATTTTGACCTTGTGGAGGTTGAGTGCCATCCTGTTGCGCCTGCCGCTGCAACTGACGCAGATAGTCATCCGTGGCCTCGCGCAGTTCTTGCATCAATTCCGCAATTTCCTGATCAGACGCGCCGTTTTTCATCGCTTCCGACAAACGCTCCTGTGCGCGGCGCATCCGCTCCAGCGCATCGCTCAGCGTACCTTCCTCGATGAGGATCGCCAGATCCCACAATGCCTGTGCAATCTCGGCCTGCTGCTCGGGCTGCAAGCCGAACTTGGTAAAGGTTTCGAGCCGCCGCAGAACCACCCGCAAACGCAGATAGGCAGTCTCGGAACGGAAAATATCCTCGGGCCGGTGTGAGATCGCACGCAATAATTGCGCCACCCGCGTGGCATTGGACTTTGCCCACAACAAATCCCGCCGTTGTTCGATCACCGCTGCCGCCAACGGATCGAAAAAGCGGCGGGCGGGCAGATCGGTCGAATATGGCACGGCAGTGGTTTGCTGTTCTGATGCATCCTGCGCCGAAAGTGTGATCTTCACCGGCAGATGGGCCCAAGGATGTTGCGAGAAGTCTTCGATCAGGTCTTCTTCGAAATCGCTGCGATCCCCGGCTATCGGCAAGGGCAACTGCACCGTTATCCTGTCCCGTGGTTCGGGATCGGCGCTCAATCCGTATCGGCGGTCGACCGCGGCCAGATCAAGCTCGATCACGGCCTCACCGCCAGTGACGCCAAAATCATCCTTGGCGGCAAAAGGCAGGATCATCTGCCCGCCGGCTTCCGACTCGGCAGCGCCCGACACCTTGATCCAGGGGGCCCGGTCCGGCACCACGTCGATGACCCATTCCCGGCCACCCGGCCCCTCAACCTTCAAAACACCGGATCGGTTCGAAAGAAACTCCTGTTCGGGTTCGCTTGCATCCTGCGTCCCCGTCTCCGACACCGTCTCGGTCAAAGACAGCACTCCGACCTGCCCGTAAAACCGCAATGTCACGCGGCTTCCTTCGGGCACTTCGACTGCTTCCTTCGGCAGATCAGCCAGATAGAGCGTCGGCCGCCCGGTATAGCGCGGCGGCTCGATCCAGCCTTCCCAGGTCGGCCCTTGCGCCGCCGTCGCCGCGCCCGGCGTCATTTCGGCGATCGAGCCGGCACGCCAAAGCGACCCGAACAGCACCGCAACCACCAGAGCCACCAGCGCCGAGTATCTTAGGGCATAGGGGTCGCGCGCGGCCAGATTCAGATCAGGCCTGACCGGCGCCGCCCGCGACGCGCGTGCTGCCATCCTCTCCTGATGGGCACGCCACAACACGACCGAAGCCCGATCAAGCGTCCCGATCGCCTGATCATCCAAAAGCGCCTGAATCGGGCGGCCCGGAAGCGTTTCGTCCAACCGGCTTAGGACATCGACGTATCGCGGCCAGCAAAACCGCCTGATCCCCAGTACCAGCGCAACCAACAAGCCCAGACCGGCAATCGCAGCCGCGACCCA
This sequence comes from Ruegeria sp. YKSF57, assembly GCF_059612585.1. Classification (NCBI taxonomy): domain Bacteria; kingdom Pseudomonadati; phylum Pseudomonadota; class Alphaproteobacteria; order Rhodobacterales; family Roseobacteraceae; genus Ruegeria; species Ruegeria sp. YKSF57. The sequence continues at coordinate 40,703 of NZ_JBXWQW010000039.1, forward strand.
CACCGTCTCGGTCGATACGAGGTCATGAATACCCAGCATCAGAAACGCAAGCGCGGCCATCACGATGGAAATCGCCGGCCAGAACGACCGCAACACCTGTTCGGCCACCATGCCCCCGCGCGTCAGCCACAGGGTCAGTCTGGGAACCGGTAATGGAGTTCTGGCGTTCACGACGGGCCTCCTGCCAGGGCCCGCGCGGTCATCGCGTCAAAGCCACTCGGGTATGGTATCGCGGTTTATGATTTCGTCAAAGGTCGGACGCGCACGAATAACCGCGAATTGATCCCCATTGACCATAACCTCCGGGATCAATGGGCGCGTGTTGTACTCGCTCGCCATCACCGCCCCATAAGCCCCGGCGCTGCGAAACGCGATCAGGTCGCCCGGAGACAGCGGCGGAAGATCGCGTTGCTTGGCAAATGTATCGCCGGTTTCGCAGACTGGCCCGACGATGTCATATCGCTGTTTTTCCAAACCCGGCTCAGGCTCCGACACCGGATCGATATCGTGATGCGCCTCGTACATCGCGGGGCGGATCAAATCGTTCATTGCGCCGTCGATGATCAGGAAATCGCGCCCCTCTCCGGACTTCACATAGATGACCTTGCTGACCATCAACCCGGCATTGCCCGCGATCAGGCGACCGGGCTCGATCTCGATCTCACAACCCAGATGGCCCAGTTTTTCCTTGATCAGCGCGCCGTATTCCAACGGCAGCGGCGGTGCCGCGTTCGAACGGGTATAGGGAATGCCAAGCCCGCCGCCCAGGTCCAGCCGCCGGATATCATGCCCCTCGCCGCGCAGGCGCTCGGTCAGCTCTGCCACTTTCTGATAG
>NZ_JBXWQW010000040.1:0-40250 GCF_059612585.1 Ruegeria sp. YKSF57
ACGTCACCGAACACTTCGCGTTTAGGGGGAATGGGAAAGACCGAACACCCGATGATGTCGCTGGATACATGAAAAATTCCATGCGCGTGTGGACCGGAGCCAAGGCTGGCCACTGCAACGGGCAAGTTTTCGTAGCACCATTTCGTCAGCTCAACCGACGTGTGCTCGAAGAGAGCCGCGAAAATACCCGCATCAATCGATGCCTTGACCAGTTCGACAATGGCCGATGCCTCTTCTGCGGTGCGTCCGGCCGGCGCATGGCCCGAGTTCATCACCGCACGTTCGCCCTGAACTCCAAAATGCCCCACGACGGGAATACCGGCATCGACGATGGCTTTGATATGACCAACGGTGCCAAGCGAGGGTTCGATATGCACGCCATCGGCGCCTAACTTGACGACCTTTGCGGCATTGCGAACCGATTCCTCAACCGAGATGCAGGCCGTCGTGTTTGGCATGTTGCAGATGATGAACGGCGACGATGCTCCACGCAGCACACCTTCGAGCATGTAGAGCTGTTCCTCGAAATCCACGGTGGCCATGGATTTGTGACCCATCATGCCCATCGGGCCGGGGCTGCCACAGCAGAGCAGATCCATGCCTAATTCCTCGGCCATAATCGCGCTGGGGGTGTCATGGCACTCCATGCCAACGATGCGCTCGCCCTTTTGTACCTTTTCGGCAAGGTGCTTGAGCCGAGTCTTTCTGCGTTTTGTCATAAATTCCTCCCATCCGGTTGAGTTTTGTTGGATGAGATCCACTATCTGACATATATGTAAGATTCGCAAACCTTTTCGAACTACCACCTGGTCCCGTGTCTTGGTTTTCGTACAGAGAATTTTGCTGCGCTCTGATCGAATGGCCAGTTTTCTCGCCGCGTTGCGGCAGCCGAAAATTCAGCTACCGCAGAAACCCCCCGCGCTGCGAGCGCGTGCAGCATGAAAACACAATGGCCGGGTTGGGCTCATTTCGCGGCCATTAGATCGGTCGCAGCATTCTTGAGTTCAATGTTCAAAAGAACGGCAGCTTTCGCGAGCCCGGCAGAGAACCGACGCAAACGCAGCGAAAGTCAGCTTCCCGCCCTGCAGTAAAAACACTGCGTCTCGCGCCAAGACTCTCTTTTCTTGAAAATAGACCAGCACGCATTCACAACGCGTTTAAATATTCTCTGATCCGCGCCGTCTGGCCTCTTGTGATGGCCGGGCGCCGCTCCATATCTGGTGGGTCGGGTGCGAGGCTCCGCCCGGCTGCCGCAAGCGCGAACACGCGCGCCCAGGGCTTCCTCCTCTGACGGAAGCAATACATGCGCTCATTTCTTGCATTTGTCGTCGCCGGTTCGCTGGCGGCCCCCGCCGTGGCGGACGAAACCGAGGGACTAATCCTGAGTTTCGACCGAGTCGATCGAATTCTTGTCATGACGGACCTGACGGTCTGGGAATTGCCTGAGACGGTCGAAACCCCGGCGGACCTTGGGCGGGGCGACCGCATCCAGATCGAATACGCCACCGCCGGTGAAGACGGCCTGACCGCCATCACCGCGATCGACCGGCTGGCCGTGGCTGTCCCGAAGGATGCGGACGGCTGAGGCTGATTTTGACCCGTGCGCAGATGTTCCACTGTCCATGGGGCAAGCCCCGGCGGGGGAACGGCGGTGCCGGATATGGTGCAGAGTGAATGCCCAAGCTTGAGACGGTCGAAGCGCTGTTGGTGCGCCGCCCCGGTCGGCGTTTGTCGGAGGTGCTGCGCGATCTCGATGCCGGCGAGGGGCCGCGCATTTCGGTCGGGGATATCGTAAGCGCCCTGCGCGACCGGAGTTTCGCGCCGCTGATGGTCATCTTTGCGGCGCCGAACGTGTTGTTGTTCATCCCCGGTTCGTCGGTCTTTACCGCCGTGCCCCTGATGTTTCTGGGAATTCAGCTGGTTCTCGGGCGTCCTGACGTGTGGCTGCCGCGATTCGTGGCCGACCGTTCGATCGAGCGGGCCGCGTTTGGCCGCATCGTCGCGGTATCGGTTCCCTATGTCGAGCGGATCGAACGCCTTGCCAAACCCCGGTGGTGGCCGACCTCGTACCTTGTTGCGGAACGGGTGATCGGGGTTGCGACGCTGGCTTTGTCGGTGTTTCTGTTCCTGCCCATCCCGTTCGCCAACGGGCTGCCCGCGCTGTCGATCATCATGCTGGCGCTGGGTCTGAGCGAACGCGACGGCTATTGGTTCATGTGCGGTTTGCTGTTGAGCGCGGTTACAAGCGCCTTTGTGGTGGGGATCGTTTCGGTTGGTGCGCTGGCGGTTCTGGGGCTTGTCATGTGAGGCTGGTGCCTGATGCGGCATTTCCCGGATGGGTCATCCGATCAGCCAGGGCATCATGACCGTTGCCAGGCTGAGAACGAAGAAGAACCCCGCCATATCGGTTATCGTGGTCAGCAGCGGCCCGCTGGCAACGGCCGGATCCTGCCCGATGCGTTTGAGAAGCAAAGGCACGACACCGCCGATCGAGACGGCCAGCATCGTGTTCAGCGCCAGCGCCAGGCCTATGACCAGCCCCAGCGCGGGGACGCCCTTCCAGATCCAGGCAACGATGCCGATGAGGACGCCAAGGGCGATGCCGTTGATGACGCCCACCGATATTTCCTTGAGCCAGACCCGGAAAACGTCGATCGGCCTGATCAGGCCAAGGCTCAGCTCGCGCATGGTGACGGCGACGGCCTGATTGCCGGAACAGCCGCTCATGTCGGACACCATCGGCAGAAAGACCGCCAGTGCGATGACGGCTGCCAGAGTCGATTCATAGGCGGCGATGACGCTGGCCGCGATGATGTTGAGCACGATGTTGGCCGAGAGCCATGCCAGCCTGCGCCGGGATCTGAGCCATACGGGCATCGAGCGCAGCTCGTCTCCGACGACGCCCTGACGTTTGAGGCTTTCGGTCTCGGCGCGTTCCAGCATCGCCTCTGCCACGGCAGAGCGGGACACCACGCCGACCAGCGTGCCGTTTTCGTCGACCGCAGGCAGGCCGAGAAAGGAATGCAGGTCGAACAGGTCTTCCAGAACATCGAGCCGGGTTTCGACCGAAACTGATATCGGCGGGATCATGATGGATTGCAGCGTGGCGCTGCGTTTGGCAGTCAACAGGCCGCGCAATGACACGACGCCGGTCAGTTTGCCGTTGGCATCGGTGACATAGGGGTGCTGGCCGCGATAGCGTTCGAACTCGTCTTCTGCGGCGACGATATCGCGAAGGACCTTGCCCACCGTGTCGGCCTCGAGAAAGCAGAAGGCCTCGGCCATCATCAGGCCACCGGCGGTATCGTCTTCGTATTCCGCAAGGCGGCGTATGTCGGCGGCGTCGTCTTCGTCCAGCTCGGACAGGATCGCTTCGGCGTCTTCGGTATCGAGCTCGCCGATCACATCGGCCTGAATATCGCTGTCGAGAACGTCGAGAATTTCGGCCGCGCGTTCGGGTTCAAGGCTTTCGACGAGATCGACCGCCAGCTCGTTCGGTGCCTGCTCGACGAGCTCGGCCGCAAGCTCGACCGGAACAAGCGCGAGGACGCTGTGGCGGATTTCGCTTGGCAGCAAAAGCAATTCACGCAGCCCCTCACTGCGAGATCGCTGACGCAGCAAATCAGTCACCAGATCGGTATCGCCGTTCGCTGCGGCAGCTCCAATGTCGGGGCCAAGCGCTTGGTCGGGAGTTTCCAGTTCGTCCGTTTCCATGTCGGGTACTTTGTGTTTATTGGATAGATCGGCGCGAACTCAGGATACGGGGCGGCAGCCCGCCCCGCAATTATTCAGGCATAGCTTCGCCTGTGGCGGGCCGTCAAAAGTTCGGCTATCGCAACCGATACGATGGCAACCCCGGCAATGCCGGCATTGGTCGTTGCAACGGTCATGTCCGCAAAGCCGAAGATCCATGGGTCGATCACGGTTATGATGCCCAAGGCCATGCCAAGGCCGATGCGGACCCAGTGGTGGTATCGGGTGTTCAAACCGGCGACGACAAGGGCAAGAAAGCCCATGGACATCGTCGCGAGCGTGGCCTGATCGGATGTCCCGGCAGACAGGCTGGCCGCGTTGAACAGGACGAACGGGGACAGCAGCAACCAGATGCCTGCGGCCGTCAGGAACTGACCAAGAAAATGAGTTGTTTGGCGCATGGGGTGATCACTCCACCGATCCGGCGTTACAGGTTGGTTTTTGGATCGGGCAGGATTTCGGCACCGATCGCCGCCAGGAATTCTTCGTCGTTGATGAATCCATCCTCATCCAGGTCGATCTCTCCGAACAGCTCTTCGGTGACATCGGGATAGAACGTTTGCAGTTCCGCAAAAGAGGCCATGCCATCGCCATCGGTGTCAATTTCCGCTGGCATTGCGAAGCCTGACGTTGCCATCAGCGCCGCGAGCAAGGCGCCAATCGAAACTCGGCCCATTGTATTCTCCATGTGCTGGGACGCCCAAGATGACGATCCCCGGTAAAGTCCAAGTCGGTAGCGAGGGTTTCGGTGCGGGAGTCAGCCTGTCGGCATGAGCACCCGACACCGTCACGGCGGAACCAAGTTGATCCAGTGGCAGAAGGTATGGATCGCGTTCCGGAGATGTGACGGCCCCCAACCGCTACGGTGCATATATGGCTGCTGCGCATCCCTTTGAAAAACGAATTTATATTGACGCATCTATCGGATAGGCAAATAGATAGGGAATGGATATCGAGTTGGCGCGCACCTTTCTGGCGGTAGTCGAGACCGGCAGTTTCTTTGATGCTGCCAACAAGGTTCATGTGACGCAATCGACCGTGAGCATGCGCATTCGATCATTGGAAGATCAGCTTGGCCGACCGGTCTTTGACCGCGGCAAATCCGGTGCGACACTGACCCCTGCCGGGCGACGGTTTCAGAGGCATGCGCAGACGCTGGTTCGGACCTGGTCACAGGCGCGGCTTGACGCTTCGCTTCCCGAGGCGTTCGACATGTCGCTGGAAATCGGTGCGGTTCCGAGCCTTTGGCACAAGCTGCTGGTCGGGGCGCTACCGGTGTTGATGAAGCGGTTTCCCAACGTTGCGATCAACGCGATCTCGGAACGGTCCGAGACACTTGCGCGGCAGATCGAGGATGGCAGCCTGGATCTTGCCGTGACCTATCGACCACGAAACAACGCCGAACTGAACGCCATTCAGCTTTTCGAGGACGAGTTCGTTCTGGTCAGCAGCAATCCCGATCCGACAGCGGACCCGTTGGGCGATGGGTACGTGCTGATCGACTGGGGGCCGGAATTCCGCGCCGATCACCTGTTGAACTTTCCCCACCTGTCAAAGCCCGCCTTGCAACTGGGCATCGGGACGCTTGGGCTGGAATACCTCAAGACAGTGCCGGCATCTGGGTATTTCCCGCATCACGTGGTGGCCCCGGAAATTGCGCAGGGGTGGTTGCGGCTGGTAGAGGACATGCCCCGGTTCGGCTATGCCTCTTACGCGCTCACCAGCGAAACCGACGGCATTCCCGCCGAGGCGGCGCGTCTGCTTCAGAGTTTTGCGAAGTCGCAAATCTAAAGGTGACGCAGAGTGCACCAATCCATTTCGCGGGCGCTTGGGCCTGACGGATTGATGCGCTGTCAGATCGGATCGAACCAGACCGGGCAGGCATATCGGCGGGTCAATTCGGTGCCTGCAGGAATCGCCTGTGTGGCGCGAAGCGTGACAGTCCAACCGATGCGGCGTTCGAAAGCGGCTGCCGTTTGCGTGTTTGGACTATCCGCGTGGTTGACCAGAGTGGACAGGCCGAGCACCAGAAGCCCGCCTTTGGCATCGCCGGGATGAGCGAAGTGGTAATCATCCAGCGACGTCTGGGCGATGGTGTCAACGGTATGCGCGTCGAGTTCCAGCGCCGGGGCTTTTTCCAGAACCTCGCCAGCCATCAGCGGGGCCGCCGCGAAAACGCCCAGCCCCTTTCCCGGCACGGGCCGGATGGACAGCTTTGACATCGTCACGACTCCAATGCCTTGGTGTAAATCGCCTTACCGTCCCCCTTGCGGTAGAAGTCGGTCAGTTCGGCGGCCAGCTGATAGTTCTGCCGCAGATAGAAGGCGCGGGTTGCCGCGTAGGCCGGGCTGGAGGAGGTGTCGATATAGACCCGCCGCCCGCCAGCATGCGAGATGGCGGCTTCGACCCGGTGCAGGAGTTCGGCACCCAGGCCCTGGCCCTGAAGTTCAGGCGACACCGCGATCCAGTAGAGATCCCAGCTTGTGTCCGATCCGGGGATCTGACCGTAACAGGCGTATCCTTCCAGACGGTCGCCCCTGGACGCCAGAATGAAGTGATAGCCGGAAGCCAGCCCGCGTTCGATCCGTTCCTGCGCAAGTTCTTCGGCAATCGCAATCTCTTCGGCAGAGAACCGTTCGGTCGTGGCGACCAGCGCGCGGATTTTTTCCGGGTCTTCGGGCCGGACGGCGCTGCGCCACTGTCGGCGTGTGGCCTCTGACATGGGCCGTTGCGGTACCTTTGGTGCGCGCCGCGCGGTTTCCAGACCGCTTGCGAAACCTTCGAAAAAGGCGCGGGCATTGGCGCCCAGCGTGCGGATGCGATAACCGCCTTCCTGCACCAGAACGGTGGGGTATCCGGTGCTGGCGATCCGCGCGCCGATGCGGCGGAAATCCTCGGGCCGGTTCGACCATGTGCCGGTGGGGTCGCCGCGCCCGGTGTCGAAGCCGAGCGAAAGGACAAGGTATTCCGGTGCAAACGTCCCGATACGGTTCAGCGCGCGTTCCAGCGCCGCAAGATAGTCGGCGGGTGAAACGGTTTCGGGCAGCGGTATGTTGAGATTGTATCCCGCGCCCGGGCCGCGCCCGGTTTCGTCGCGAAAGCCGGTGAAATAGGGATAGGCAAAGCTGGGATCGCCGTGGATCGACACGGTCAGGACATCGGCACGGTCATAGAAGATATCTTGCTGGCCGTTGCCGTGGTGATAGTCGATGTCGAGGATGGCGACCTTGCCGTAGCGGGACAGGAAATTGGCCACGATGGCGCCATTGCAAAGATAGCAGAAGCCGCCAAATGTCTTGCGCTCGGCATGGTGGCCCGGCGGGCGCACCAGCGCATAGGCCGCGGGCGAGCCGGACAAAACCGCCTCGGCCGCCGTCAGCGCGCAGTCTACGGCGCGGCGTGCGGCGGGCCAGGCGTTGCGGTTGATCGGCGTGAAGGTGTCGATGCACCAGTATCCTGCAAGTACCGAACGTTCCTTTGGCGGGCGCGTGGCGTTGCGCACCGGGAAGACGTAGGGATAGACCGAGGTTTTTTCCGGCGCCTCGGCGCAGGCGCTTTTGAGATAGGCGACAAGCCCGGCGTCGTGCACCCCCCGTATCCAGCGGTCGGGAAAGTGCTGGGCTTCATGGCGCACGAACAGGCCCGTTGCGTCGAGATCGTCGAGAATGGTCTGAATGCGGACCGGGCTTTCCACATAGCCGCGTTCGCGCACATGGTGGATGTCGTGGCGGTCGTTGACGATCAGCGGAATGGATCGGCGCAGGTCCGGCGGCGTTCGGGCTGAGATGGTCTTGCCATAGTGTGCGGGGCGGAGGGCAAAGCGACCGTCCTCGATCGAGGTGACCACATGTTCGATGTACTCGGGCGGGCACAGGCTGCCGTATTTCCGTTCGAGGATCGCGCGCACGATGTCTTGCAATCGCATTGCGTCCGGCAGATCGTGACGCCCAAGCCCGTCAAAGACCAGATGCGGCATGTCGGTGTCGTTTGGCGAAAGTGGGGTTTCATAGCCTGTGCCGGTGATCGGGCGCGCGCCGAAGCGTTCGTAGAATTTCAGCCGCGCGGCGTTCTGTTCGCGGATTTCCGGATCGGGGCTGAGGTCGGGGTCATCCGGGAGGCATTCGAAATAGAGACCCTTTGCACCAAGCGCCGCTGCTTCGAGCCGCACGCGTTCGTACAGCGCGCCGCCCGCGCCGCGCCCGGGTTTTGCCCCGGGTGACGTGGCGAGCATGTCGAGAAAGGCAAAAGCAAGCTCGGGATCATAGAGCATGACGGCGGCGGCGCGAACGTGTGACCGGGCGTCTTCGGCCACAAGCAGTTCCGCGACGAACCTGTGGGTATAGGGATCTTCGAGCCGGTCGGGCAATGCGTCGATGTCGCCGGGCGCCATGCCCGGGAACTGCGCGCGCAGGATTGCCTGCGCCTCGGTGACGGCGGTCCGGTTGCTCGGGGCCCGTGCGTCGGGAACCTTTCTGATCCGGAACATATCAGGCCGCCAATTCGGTTTTGCGCAGACCGGCAGAGGCGATCTGCCCGATCAGGTCCTCGAAGCTGAGCCCGGCCTGCGCAGCGGCGGCCACGAAGCCCGCGTCGGGGGCGAGACAGGGGTTGGTGTTGACCTCGAGAATCCAGGGTCGGCCGCTTGCGTCGATGCGGAAATCGACCCGCGCATATCCCGACAGGCCGAACAGATCCCAGCAGGCGCGCGCAAGGCGTTTCAGTTCGGTCAGCAGCGCTTGGTCCCGGGGTGGGAACTCGAACCGTCGCGGGGTGTTGTTATAGGCATGCGTGTCCTCGACCCATTTGGCGTCGTAATCGACGATGCGGTGTTTGTCGGGGCCGTAGCCCAGAAACTGCGTTTCGGCGGGCGGCAGCACACGGGGGCCATCGTCCATGTCCAGCAGCGACAGGGCGAATTCGCGACCGTCGACATAGGTTTCGGCAAAATGGGGATCACCCGTGCGCGCGGTCTTTTCGGCGATTGCCCCAGCGGCCTGTTTGCCCGGCATCACCGAGGACTGATCAATGCCGACCGAGGCGTGTTCGGTGATCGATTTGACGATCACCTGAGGCGTGCGGGCCAGCGAAACGCCGTTGACGCTCCAATCCGGTGTGGGCAACCCGGCCTCGCGCAACCGCTCTTTCTGCATGACCTTTGACTGGCATGTCCAGGAGGCCTCTGCCCCGCATCCGGTGAAGGACAGGCCACGGGCCTGTAAAGCCTGGGGGATGGCGGCCGCCGGCGCTGCATATCCGCCGACGGCCTCGACCAGATTGAAGACCAGATCGGGCCGCTCGGCGGCCAGCTGATCCAGGACGGCCTCGCCTTCGTTCAGCGTGATCAGCCGCGACCGCGCGCCCAAATCGGCCAGTGCGTCCATCACCGCTATTGCGGTCTGGACAGTGTCAAGCTCGTCGGGGGTGTTCCCCGTCGCCCCGTGAATAACGGGGATATCAAAACCATTCATGATGCGACGCGCTGCGCCTCTGTCAGTTGCCCTGTGCGGGTCAGTGCCGCCGCGACGATTCCGGTAACCAGGTCGTCATAGGTGAGGCCGGACTTGGCCGACAGCATCGGCAGGTCCGAGTGGGTCGGGTGCATGCCGGCGAGCGTGTTGACCTCGAGGAAATGAGGCCAGGCAGCCGCGTCGGATCGCAGATCGACGCGGGCCGCATCGCGGCATTGCAAGGCGCGATAGGCGGCAAGGGCGACCTGCCCCGCCTCGATCGCCTCGGCGTCATCGGCCAGTTCGTAATGCACGTGCTGTTCCCAGTGTTCCTTGTTGTGAAAACTGTAGATCTGATCGCCCGACCGGTCGCGCAGCATAACCTCCATCACGGCGATGACGCGGGCCCCGGCACCATTGCCGAGAATGCCCACGGTGAACTCGCGCCCGGGCAGGTAGGTTTCGGCCAGAACGGGCTGTTCGAACCGGGCAATCAGGTTCTGCGCCACAAGCTCGGCGGATTTTGCATCGCCGACCTTCGAGGCGTTTTCGCAGCCCTTGCCGGTGCCTTCGGCGAGCGGCTTGAGAAACAGCGGGTACGGCAGTTCAGAGTCTACTGCGTCAGAGGCGGTTTCGAACACCGCGAATGGTGCGGTGGGCAGACCGGCATCGCGGACGACCCGCTTTGCCATTGCCTTGTCGAGGCCCAACGCCTGCGTCAGCGGATCGGAAAAGGTGTAGGGCACACCATATGCTTCGAGCAGGGCGGGAACCTGCGCCTCGCGCGAGCGGCCCGAGACGCCCTCGGCAATGTTGAATACGAGGTCCCAGCGGTCTCCGGCCACGAGTCGCGAGGCCAGCGCCCGGATGTTGCCGATGCGGTCGGTCCGGTACCCGGCCCGCGCCAGCGCAATTTCGATGGCCGCAACCGTTTCGGGGCTGTCGAATTCGGCCAGCGCCTCGTCCGACAGGCCTGCGTCGGCATAGTCATCCCTAAGATCATAGGTCAGGCCGATCAGCATGATGGGGATTCCCTGGATGGAAGCGGGCTTTGGTCCGGATCGTGGTAGCGGTAGTGGTGCCCTTCGAAGTTGCGCAGGATCAGGTCATCGCCGTCGCGGCCCACGATGTAGTCCGGCAAAAGCGGAATCTTGCCGCCGCCGCCGGGGGCGTCGATGACGAATTGCGGCACGGCATAGCCGGTTGTGTGACCGCGCAGACCTTCGATGATCTCAAGGCCTTTTGCGACCGGGGTGCGGAAATGGGCCGAGCCGGTAATCGGGTCGCATTGGTAGAGGTAATAGGGTTTCACCCGCCGCTTGAGCAGACCGTGATTGAGCGATTTCATCGTCTCGACATTGTCGTTGATGCCTTTCAGAAGCACGGTTTGAGAGCCGAGCGGAATGCCGGCATCGGCCAGCCGCGCATAGGCTTCGGTCGCTTCGGGGGACAGTTCCTTTGGGTGCGTCGCGTGGATCGACATCCACAGGGGGTGGTGCTTTTTCAGGACGCGGATCAGAGTGCGCGTAATCCGCATCGGCAGCACGGTCGGAACCTTGGTGCCCATGCGCACAAACTCGACATGCGGGATGGCGTGCAGACGGCCCAGAAGATGGTCGAGCTTTTCATCCGACAGGGTCAGCGGATCGCCGCCCGAGAGCAGAACGTCGCGGATCTGGGGGTGGGCTTCGATATAGGCGAAGGCCTGTTCCCACTGGCGGGTCGAGAACTGGTACTCGCCGCCCGCCTGGCCGACCATGCGCGAGCGTGTGCAATAGCGGCAATAAGTCGAGCAGGTGCCGGTGGTCAGGAACAGAACCCTGTCGGGATATCGGTGCACGAGACCGGGAACCGATGTGTCGTGATCCTCGCCCAAGGGATCGTCCGCCTCGCCGGGCGTGCGCAGGTATTCCTGACCCACCGGGATATGCGTGCGGCGCAATGGTTCGGACGGGTCGTCGTGCCCCATGAGGCTGGCATAATAGGGTGTGATGCCGACCGGCAGTCCGCCGACATGGCGACCCAGCGCTTCGCGTTCGTCCGGGCCGAGTTGGAAGATCCGCTCAAGCTGGGCGGTTGACCGGATTCGCGCCCGCATCTGCCAGCGCCAGTCGTTCCAATCCGCCGTCGTGGTGTCGGGGAAGAACCGCTTGCGGAATTCTGCGGTGACTTTGCCAATCGGAAACCGTGGCGCGCGCAGAGACGGGCGGCCGGGTATTGAAATCGATTGGTTGGGTTCAAAAGGGAAGAAGGTTGATCCGGCGAGATGCCCGAGATCTGGAGGCTCCGATACAGGAGCGGGTTCTTGATCCATTCGGATAAGGTTCCGGTGCCGAGAGAGCCGTCGCGCGCCAATCGTCGTTTCTGTCGCTGCACTCGGACGCTGCGAAAATGCGCTCGGTTGCGTTTCATTTCAAGAGGCTTCTTTCTCTCTTTTTGAGGACGGTCAAATTGTGTGCGCCATGGCCAGAAGTGTGGCCAGATATGCACCGTATCCGAGCACCAGCAGGGCGCCCTCGTACCGCCGGATCGACCAGCCGGTGACGGCGACCGCGATGAGCGCGGCGGTTGCCGCCAGCATCACCCAGATGTCGAATTCAGCGATCTCTGCGGGGACCGGAATCGGTGCCACAAGGGCCGTTACACCCAAAATGCAGAGGATATTGAAGATGTTGCTGCCGACGATGTTGCCGAGCGCCACATCGCCCTGACCCCGGCGCGCCGCGATGGCCGATGTTGCAAGTTCGGGCAGCGATGTGCCGACCGCCACGATGGTCAGGCCGATCACCGTTTCGGACACACCGGCAAGGCGCGCCAGATCAATGGCGCTGTCCACCAGCAAGCGTGCGCCGAAGATCGTCAGCGCCAGACCGGCGACAAAGCTGCCGATCATCGACAGGAGGTGTGTGGGCGGTGTTGGTGCAAGATCGGCCTCGGCCTTGTGCAGGGCGGCCGAGTCGGAGCCGTTGCCGCGTTCCAGCAAATAGGTGAGGACAAGGTAGGTGATGAGCGCCAGAACAAAGACGAGCCCAATCCAGCGCGGGATGGCCCCTGCCAGAACCACCGCCAGGCAGGCGAGGCTTGCCAGCACCACGACGACACCATCGCGCCGGAATGCCGCGGCGTTGACGTGGATCGGAAGCAGAAGCGCCGCGATGCCGAGGATCAGCAGGATGTTGGCGATGTTGCTGCCGACGACGTTTCCGACGGCGATGCCCGGCGCGCCCTTTATCATGGCCTGCAGGCTGGTCACGAGTTCAGGTGTCGAGGTGCCGAACCCCACGAGGGTGAGACCGATGAGAATCGGCGAGATATTCAGGTGTCGTGCAATCCCCACGGCACCACGGACAAGCGCCTCGCCCCCGGCCACGAGAAGGAAAAGGCCCAGTATCAGGGTCACATATGTCATTGCGAGGCGTCCATCTTGGAGTGGTGTGTGTTGGGGCCGGGAAAAAGGCCTTTGAGGTTCAGTCTATTCTTCCCGAACCAATCCGGCAGGACAGTCCCTCGCAACGTCTGATTGCATTGTCCGAGGTATCGCATCAAACGCGTCCCGCCATATAGGCGCGCATGGATTTCGCGTCGGCTTCGCTGTCTTCGAGTTGTTGGCGGATCACGTCGAGAATGTTGATCAGGCCACACAGCTTTCCATTCCGTGTCACCGGAAGATGACGAATGTGGTGTCGGGTCATCAAAAGGTGGATTTCGGCGATGGATGCCGAGACATCGCATGTTTTCACGTCCCTGGTCATCACCCGGCTCACCGGCATGTCGATGACCCTGGCGCCGAAGTGATGCAGGCCTCGGGTGATATCGGCGGCGGTCAGGATGCCGTCGATCTGCTGGCCATCGGACGTGGCGATCAAGGTCGAGATCTCATCCTTTTCCAAATGCAAAAGGGCGCCTTTGACGGGCGAGTTGGGGTCGATGCGCGGCACGAAGAAACCTTTTCGCGCCAGAATGGATTTTACCGACATGACGTTCTCTATCAGTCAGATGCACGCCGGAGGGCGCGGTTCCCAGGGCCAACGACATCCGTCGCTGCGCCGCGCTAGGCGGGCAGGCGTTTCGTCATGCTTCGGAGAAAGTGAGGCGTGCTCAGTCCATCAACTGGTACCGCAACGGAGCTGTCCGGCCATCTCGCGTCAGGACACAGATCGGTATGCCGCAATCGGCGTTCAAGTGGCGGGACACAAAATAATAGATCAAGCCGCGAAAGTACGTTGGTCTGTCTTGAGCCGGTTTTGACGAATGCTGTAAGCGAGGCAAATGTCCACATTCCCTGGCAAAGCATCGTATCAGATGCGTCTTATTGGAAATTCTTCTCTATTAATTATATGGTGTATAATTAATGTCTGATGGAGAATTCCATGCCTACCGGACATATCATGATGGCAATGAGCCTTGACGGCTTTGTGGCAAGAAAAGATCACAGCCTCGATTGGTTGACGAAACAGCCGACATCCAATGAAGACCACGGATTCAATGAGTTTATGGACAGTGTCGATGTTCTTGTCATGGGTTCCGGGTCGCTGAGAACTGTCCTGGGATTTGGCGAGTGGCCCTATGAAAAGCCAGTCGTTGTCCTTAGCCGTTCCATGACAAGTCGGGAATTGCCTGAACATCTGCAGAGCAAAGTCGAATTCACAACGGAACGGCCACAGGAGTTATGGGAGACCTTACGCCAACGCGGCCACAAGCGTGTATATGTCGATGGTGGCGCGATCATTCAGTCCTTTCTCAGGGCCGGGTTCGTGCAAGACATGAAGATTGCCATGGTTCCCATTCTGCTGGGGGATGGCATCCGAATTTTCGGTGAAACTGACGGTGACGTTGACCTTGAGCTGATCTCGGCCACGCCATTTCCGTCCGGCCTTGTCGAGCTGGTCTACAAAGTGAAGGGCGCATGACGAAATCGTCTGCGGTCGGACGGCCGCCAAAATCAACCCAGCGTCTGTCAAAACAGCTTGTGTTGCAAACCGCGTTACCCATTGTGCAAAAGCAAGGAGCAGATGCACTCTCGTTTCGCTTGCTGGCCGAAAAGCTGAAGGTCACGCCGATGGCTGTGACCTATCATTCCGGCAGCAAGCATGCGTTGCTGGCAGATTTGGTTGGTTTGGCCTTTGAGAACACGCTGCAGGACGTATCGGGAGAGAGTCCGACAGCGAAGGCGCGCAACATATTGAGAGCATACTTCCAACGTGCCTTGCTGAATGCCAACCTGTTGCGGGCCATTCTCGAAGATGTTTCTCTCATGAGCGAGGATCTCATACAGATCACAAACGAGTTGCGAGGCTGCACTCGGGAACTCGACAATGGTGACAAGAATGATGTGCTCTTGCACCTTCTCATCGACTACACACACGGTTTTGTTCTCTCAGCGTCCAGCGGAGAAAAAAACACTTTGTCAATCGACGACTTTTTGCGCGGCGTCGATTGGGTCTTGGCGAAAGCCACAGGTTGAGCAACTGAAAAATCGGTGCGGGGGGCAGAGGCCCTAGGCGCGTTTTCCGGTGATCTGGGCGACGCCGAGAACGTCAAGAACCCTGGCCTCGATATGTTCGGCGTTCATGCCCGCGACGGTGTACATGTCGGCGGGGCTGGCCTGATCGATGAATGTGTCGGGCAGGACCATCGAGCGGAACTTCAGACCGGTGTCAAAGATGCGCTCTTCGGCCAGAAGCTGCGCCACGTGGCTGCCGAAGCCGCCGATGGCGCCTTCTTCGATGGTGATCAGCGCCTCGTGCGTGGTAGCGAGGTCCAGGATCAGGCTCTGATCAAGGGGTTTGGCGAAACGGGCGTCGGCGATGGTGGGGGTGATGCCGCGCGCCGACAGAGCCTCGGCGGCTTTTTGGACCTCGGCCAGACGGGTGCCGAAGGACAGGAGCGCCACACGCGCACCTTGCTGGATCAGACGGCCCTTGCCGATTTCCAGCACCTCGCCACGCTCGGGCAGGTCCACACCCACACCTTCGCCGCGCGGATAGCGGAAGGCGATGGGGCCGTCGTCATGGGCGGCGGCGGTGGCGACCATGTGCACCAGCTCTGCCTCGTCCGCGGCGGCCATGACCACCATGCCGGGCAGGTTGGCGAGATAGGCGATATCGAACGACCCCGCGTGAGTGGCGCCGTCGGCCCCCACCAGACCGGCCCGGTCGATGGCGAAGCGCACCGGCAGGCGCTGAATCGCGACGTCATGCACAACCTGATCGTAGCCGCGTTGCAGGAAGGTGGAATACATCGCGCAGAAGGGTTTCATGCCGCCGGCGGCCAGCGCTGCGGAGAAGGTGACGCCGTGCTGCTCGGCTATGCCCACGTCGAAACAGCGCGAGGGATAGCGTTCGGCAAAAAGGTTCAGCCCGGTGCCGTCCGGCATTGCGGCAGTGACGGCGACGATCTTGTCGTCGCGCGCGGCCTCGGCCACCAGGGTCTTGCCAAAAATCGAAGTGTAGGAGGGCGCGTTCGAAGGCGCCTTTTTCTGTTCGCCTGTGACGACGTCGAACTTCGCCGTTGCGTGGCCGCGATCCCGGGCGGCTTCGGCCGGGGCATAGCCCTTGCCCTTTTTGGTCAGCACGTGGATCAGGATCGGGCCGGTCGCGCGCGCCTTGACGGTGCGCAGGACCGGCAACAGCTGGTGCATATCATGGCCGTCGATGGGGCCGAGATAGGAAAAGCCCAGTTCCTCGAACAGGGTGCCGCCGACGGCCATGCCCTTGAGCATTTCCTTGGCGCGCTTGGCGCCCTCGCGGAAGGGTTCTGGCAACAGCGAAACCGCGCCCTTGGCGGCGGCCTTGAGTTCCTGGAACGGTTCTTCGGCGTAGAGGCGCGAGAGATAGTTGGAAAACGCACCGACCGGCGGTGCGATGCTCATCTCGTTGTCGTTGAGAATGACAATCAGGCGCTTGTTCAGGTGGCCTGCGTTGTTCATCGCCTCGAATGCCATGCCGGCGGACATCGAACCGTCGCCGATAATGGCAATGGCATCGCCCAAGCCTTCGGGGATTGCGCCGCCCAGATCGCGGGCGACGGCGAACCCCAGAGCGGCGCTGATCGAGGTCGAACTATGCGCTGCGCCAAACGGGTCATAGGGGCTTTCGCTGCGCTTGGTGAAGCCGCTGAGCCCGTCTTTCTGGCGCAGGGTGCGGATGCGGTCGCGCCGTTCGGTCAGGATCTTGTGCGGATAGCACTGATGGCTGACGTCCCAGATGATCTTGTCACGCGGTGCGTCGAACACCGCATGCAGCGCCACGGTCAGTTCCACCACGCCAAGGCCCGCGCCCAGATGGCCGCCGGTGACCGAAACGGCCGAGACGGTTTCCGCCCGCAATTCGCCCGCAAGCTGGGTCAGTTGCGCGTCCGAGAACTGCTTGAGATCCGCAGGGCGGTTCACAAGGTCCAACAGCGGGGTTTTCGGGCGATCTGACATGGCGTCCTTTGCGGTTAGCTGTCCCGGGCAATAACGAAACGGGCGGCCTCCTTCAAGGTATCGGCCCGCGTGCCGTAAATTTCCAACGCGGTGCAGGCGGCCTCTACCAGTTCCAGCGCGCGCGATCGCGCCCCATCGAGCCCAAGAAGCGAGACGAAAGTGGCCTTGCCTGCATCCGCATCCTTCTGCAGGCGCTTTCCGGCCTTTTTGGCGTCACCCTCGACATCCAAGATGTCATCGGCGATCTGAAAAGCAAGACCAAGCGCCTGCGCGTATTGGAGCAATGGGGCCGTGTCCTGCCCGGCCAGCCGCGCCCCGGCGCAGGCGGACCATTCGATCAACGCACCGGTTTTGCCGGCCTGCAAGCGGGTGATCTGATCCAGTGTCAGGGGCCGGTCGGCGGTTTCGGCGGCGATGTCAAGCGCCTGCCCCAGCACCATGCCCTGCGCGCCGCTGGCCCGTGCCAGCGTCAGCGCCAGTTCGGCGCGGGTGTCCGCGGGGCCAGTTTCGGACCGGGTACACAGCTCAAAGGCCAGCGTCTGCAGGGCGTCGCCGGCCAGCACGGCGGTACCCTGATTCCATTTCACATGCACCGTCGGCTTGCCGCGCCGCAGATCGTCGTTGTCCATACAGGGCAGGTCGTCATGAACCAGCGAATAGGCATGCAGCGCTTCGATAGCCGTTGCGGGCCAGATCGCGCGGTCGGGTCCGACATCATGCAGGCGGGCGCTTTCCAGCACGAGAAACCCGCGCAGCCGTTTGCCGCCCTGCGTGGCATAGGCCATGGCCTGGGTCACATCGATCGGGTCGAGCGCGCCCAGAACCAGATCGAAGTGGTCCTGAATCAGCGCGGCGTCCTGCGCCAGCCTTTCCTGAAACATCAAAGGCCTTCGACGGGTGTTGTCCCTGTGGGCTGGCCGCTGGCGTCCAGCGTGATGGCGGCGACCTTCTCCTCGGCGCGCTTCAGCTCGTCCTCGCAGCGCTTTTTCAACGCCGCACCGCGTTCATAGAGCGCGATCGACTGATCCAGCGCCACATCGCCGCGTTCAAGCTGGCCGACGACGGCCTCCAGCTCTTTCATCGCCTGTTCGAACGTCATCTGGTCAACGGGTGTATCGGTCATGTCGCGGCCTTCATCAGTTCTTCCACATGCGCCCGGGTTGCGGCGCTTAGCGCGTTCAGATCATACCCGCCTTCGAGAGTCGAGACGATACGGCCCTGACACACGTCTTTGGCAATCTTGCACAACTCGGCGGTGATCCACGCGAAATCGGCGGTGGACCAGTTGAGATTGGCAAGCGGGTCGTCCTGATGCGCGTCGAATCCGGCCGAGATAATGATCAGTTCGGGCTTGAACGCGCGCAGACGTGGAAAGGCCTGCCCCTGATATGCCGCGCGCATCTCGGCGCCGCCGGTTCCGGGGGCCAATGGCATGTTGAGGATCTGCCCATGCGCGCCATCCTCGTCGGGGCGGCCGGAGCCGGGCCAGAGCGGCATCTGCTGGCTGGTGATCACCAATGCGCGCGGCTCGTCCCACAGAAGGTCCTGTGTGCCGTTGCCGTGGTGAACGTCGAAATCCACCACCGCGACGCGGGACAACCCGTGGTGATCCAGCGCGTGTTTGGCCGCCAGCGCCGCATTGCCGAACAGGCAGAACCCCATCGCGGTCTCGGTTTCCGCATGGTGTCCCGGCGGGCGGATAGCGCAAAAGGCGTTGGGGGTTTCGCCGCCCAGAACCATGTCGACCGCGCGCACCACAGCGCCCGCCGCGCGATAGGCGGCATCGACCGAGCCGGGCGACATGAACGTATCGGCGTCGATCTGGGCAAAGCCGTCGGCAGGCCGGGTGGCGCGGATCGCGCGGACATGGCTTTCGGGATGGACGCGCAGCAGATCGTCGTCCGCGGCCAATGGCGCTGTCACACGGTTGAGATCCAGCGGTTCGAGTGCGTGCAGGATGTGTTCCAGCCGCGCGACCCGTTCGGGATGACCTGCAGGTGTGACATGCCCAAGGCAGTCAGCATGGGTGATCAGGGTGGTTTTCATCATGATCCCTTGTTCGAGCGGCCCGGAACAGAGCCTGGTTCAGCTGATCAATCCGGGGCGAGCATGTACCCGGCTCCGCGCACCGTTTGCAGGTATCGCGGTTGTTTCGGATCGGATTCGATCTTGCGGCGCAGCCGGGTGATCTGGACGTCGACGGCCCGTTCCTGTGCCTGGCCCTTGTCGCGACCCAGATCCTCGACCAGCTTGGCGCGGCTGATCGCTTCGCCGGGTTGGGCCGAGAAAATCCGCATCAGCTGGCTTTCGGTGGCGGTCAGACGCACCGGGTCTTCGCCCTGCCACATCTCGCCGCGTTCGATGTCGTAACGGATCGGCCCAAGATGCAGGATTTTCGGCGCGGCGTCCTGTGCCGAGGTTTCGGGCATGCGCCGCAGGATCGCATTGATGCGCAGCAGCAATTCCTTGGGTTCGAACGGCTTGGCAAGATAGTCGTCGGCCCCCGCTTCGAGCCCGGCAATGCGGTGTTCGGTTTCGCCGCGCGCGGTCAGCAACAGGATCGGCGTCGTATGGGTTTCGCGCAGGGCGCGCGTCAGGCTGACGCCATCCTCGCCGGGCATCATCACGTCCATGACGATCAGGTCGAAGTCCAGCCCGGTCAGCACCCGGCGGGCATGCGCGGCATCGCGGGCCGACGTAACCAGAAAGCCGTGCCTCATCAGGAATTTCTTCAGCAAGTCGCGAATGCGTTCGTCATCGTCGATGATCAGAAGATGGGCATCCATGTTGCTCATGAGGTCGTATCCCGCAGTTTGGTATAGGCACCACGCATATCAGTATCCATCATCGCTTCAAGTACCTTGCGAAACCCGGCCACGGCTTCGGGGCCGGCATCCTTGTAGGCTGCGCGCATCCTGGCGCGCTGGGCGTCGGAGAGTTTCGCCTCGAGCGCACGTCCCGCATCGGTGAGGAAAAGGTGGCGCTCGCGCTTGTCCACAGTCCCCACGCGGCTTTCGACCAGACCATCGGCAATAAGCGTGCGCAGCACCCGGTTGAGGGACTGTTTGGTGACGCCCAGGATGGCCAGCAGGTTGTTCACGGTCGTTCCCGGCGCGCGGTTGATGAAGTGGACCGCCCGGTGATGGGCGCGGCCATAAGCCATTTCGGCAAGAATGCGGTCCGGATCGGCGGTAAAGCCGCGATAGGCAAAAAACATTGCCTCGATCCCCTGCCGCAACTGCTCGTCGGTCAGAAACAGCAGGCTTTCGCCACCAAAGGCCGATGCGGCGCGGGTTTCGGACATGATATGCCTCGTTTGTAGCTTGGACCGACTTTAAGTCAGTCTTGTTGACATTCCAAGGGTGAACAGGTATCGAATCGCAGCTTTTGCGCAACAAAGTGTCCGGTTCGGACCTAATTGACGCAATAAATGGAAAACTGCCGTTCTGGAGGTCTTGGCATGGCGAGTTATGATGATCGTGATGGTGTCATCTGGATGGATGGTGAAATGGTGCCGTGGCGCGATGCCAGGGTACATATCCTGACCCACGCCATGCACTATGCCTCGTCCGTGTTCGAGGGCGAGCGCGCCTATAACGGCAAGATATTCAAAAGCCGGGCGCATTCCGAACGGCTGGTCGCCAGCGCCGAGGCTCTGGATATGCCGATGCCTTATACCGTCGATCAGATCGAGGCCGCCAAGGCAGAGACACTGAAGGCCTCGGGCCTGCAGGACGCCTATGTGCGGGCGCTGGTCTGGCGCGGTTCGGGCGAGGATATGGGCGTGGCTTCGGCCCGCAACCCGGTGCGCATGGCCATCGCGGTCTGGGGTTGGGGCGCATACTATGGCGACGCCAAGATGAAGGGCGCCAAGCTGGACATCGCGGAATGGAAACGCCCGAGCCCGGAAACCATTCCGGTTCATGCCAAGGCGGCGGGCCTTTACATGATCTGCACCATCTCAAAGCACAAGGCCGAGGCCAAGGGCTGTTCCGATGCGCTGTTCATGGACTATCGCGGCTATGTCGCCGAGGCGACCGGCGCCAACGTGTTCTTTGTCAAGGATGGCGAAGTGCACACACCGCTGCCGGATTGCTTCCTCAACGGGATCACCCGCCAAACCGTGGTGCAGATGCTCAAGGACAAGGGCCTTACCGTGCACGAGCGTCACATCATGCCCGAGGAAATGGCGGATTTCGAACAGTGCTGGCTGACCGGCACCGCCGCCGAGGTCACGCCGGTGGGGCAGATCGGGGAATATACCTTTGAGGTCGGTGACCTGACCCGCGATATCGCGGAATCCTACGAGAAGCTGGTGCGTTCGTAGTTGATCGAGATTGCGGCCCCCGCGAAAGTGCGGGGCCCGTGCCCGGCGTTTGATGCGATTTCACAAGATCACATCAGCCAGCGCCTTTGAGTGGAATGTGACGGGTTCGTAGCCGTCCTCGGTGATGATAAAGCTGTCGCCGACCTGCGCGCGGAAGGTGTCAACGGACACTGACCCGTCAACCGCAAATACCATGCCCGGTTGCAAAACGGTTTTGTCCCCGGTCACCAGCTGCGGTTTTTCGAGAAAACTGAACCCCGTTGCCCGCCCGCAGCGGAAAGGATAGTCGAATCCGGCCCCCTGAATGATCTCGGCATAGGCGCGGTGCACCTCCTCGGCCAATATTCCCGGCCTCAATTCATTCAAGGCGGCCTGTTGGCTGGCGACGGCAATCTCGTAGATCCCGGCCTGTGACGCGTCTGCAATTTCGCCGATCCAGAAGGTCCGGTCGAAGCCCAGCTTGAAGCGGTGGAAATTCGTCATGCCGCAGAAACACAGGAATACCGGCTCTCCCCGTTTCATGATCCGGGTCGATGCCCGTTGGTGCGTTCTGGTGATCGTGTCGCCAGAGGCCATGATCTGGAGAAAATGTGTGTTGGGCGACATTGGCGTATCAGCATAGTGGTCGGACAGGATCTGTGCTGCCTTGCGGGTTCCCGCGCGCCCGGTTGCCAGCGCGACCTCGTATTCGGGAACACCGTCGCCGATTGCGTCGCGGCCGGCCTCCATCATCGCCATGGCGACCTGACCGGCATGGCGCGCAAGTTGCAACTCGGACGCTGATTTGATCATCCGCATGTCATCGAGGATGGGCGAGACGTCTCGTAACCGGGATGATTCCACAAGCGTATCGACATAGCGCCTGACCATCGGCGGCATCCGGTCCGGCTCGATCGCCACCGACCCGGCGGCTTTCAGGATGGCGGGCAGTTCCTGTCGCCATTCCTCCCCCGCGCCGTCGTTCCAGGCTGCAATCCTGTCAACCTGCGCAACCTTTATGGCCATGACTTCGTCGATCGTGGGAGTGATCAGCAGGCTGTCGCCGTCTTTTGGAATCACCAGGATCGTCGGTCGCCCGAATTCCATGTGCAGGTAGTCATAGTATCCGGTCAGGTAATAGACATTATCTTCGTCCGTGACCAAGGCGGTGTCGATCCCCTGCCGGATCAGGCGGTCGCGGAATTCGGTCATTCTGTCGTGACTCATTCGATGATCCCCTGCCGGTGGCTGAATGACTGTTGTATGAAGTCGGTAGAGTGTAATGGGCAGGAATCGCAGCTGGCAATGGGTTGCGGGGCCGGGCGTGCATAACTGCGGTTTGCTGGTCATGACGCAACATAAACCCATCGTTCAAAATACATTGCAGTTCGTTCAGGCATATGGACGAAGGGCAAAATACGACTACGTTCGCATCATGTTGGACCTTCTCAGCGATATCCTGACCCGCCTGTCCCTGCGTGGAACCCTGTATTTCCGCACGTCGTTCACACCGCCGTTCGGGATCAAGGTGCCGAGTTACCAGAACGTGGCCCGGTTTCATTTCGTGCAGCGGGGCGAGTTGAAGGTGTATGTCCCGTCAACCGCCGAGACGCTGCGGCTGAGGCAGGGGGACCTGATCCTGATCCCGCATGGGGCGGCGCATGCGCTGCTGTGCAACGAAGTCAAGCCGATCGACGCCCTGCCGCTGGATCAGGTTCTGGAGCAAGCCGGGTACAAGGGCGACGGCGTTCTGATTTATGGCGGCGCGGACGAAGAGCGCGATACGCAGCTGATCTGCGGCCATTTCTCGTTTTCCGCTGCGCCGGGCGGGAAGGGATCCGGTCACATGCTGATAGACCGGCTGCCGCCCTATATCCTGATCGAAAATTATGGCGAGGAGGCCGGCGCCTGGATCGAGGCGACATTGCGCATGATCGGGTCGGAAGTGAATGGGGCCCGGATCGGTGGCGACCTGATCGCGCTGAAGCTTTCGGAAGTGCTGTTTGCCCAGGCCATCCGGGCGCATCTGGAACATCAAAGCCCAAACTATTCCGCACTGGCCGGGTTTGCCGACCAGCGAATATCGCGGGCGCTGACGGCGTTTCACCGCGCCCCCGCGCGCGATTGGAGCGTCGAGACGCTTGCACGTGAGGCCGGGATGTCGCGAACAGCCTTTGCCCAGCTTTTTGCGCTGAAGATGGGAACGACCCCGATGCAGTACCTGACCGAATGGCGTATGCAGATCGCCTGTCACGGGTTGGTCGAGAACCGCTGGAACGTCGCGGATGCGGCCGCCGAGGCGGGCTATAGCTCCGAGGCGGCGTTTTCGCGCGTGTTCAAGAAACAAATCGGCGTATCACCGGCGGCCTATAAGGCGATGCATTGATACGCTCTGACTTTGTACGAATGGCAAGATCATCTGTACGCTCAAGGCTCAATCGTTCGAGAAAGATCCCTTATCTTTGCTTCACTTCGATCAGAGAAAGGAAGATCTCATGTCCATTCGTTTTGTTACCCGCAATATTCACGCCTATCTCGATTATCCGGTTGCTTTCGCGCTGATGGGGCTGCCGTTCCTGCTGGGACTGGGGCAGTCCAACCCGATAGCGCTGTGGCTGTCGGTTGTCACCGGCATGGCGGCCTTTGTGCTGACGGTCCTGACCGACCACCATCTGGGGATCTGGCGGGTTCTGCCGTACAAGTTCCATCTGGCGGTGGACCTGCTGGTCGGCATCACCTTTTTGTTCGCGCCCAGCCTGTTCGGTTTCTCCGGCCTCGACGCTTCCTTTTATTGGCTGAACGGGATCGCGGTCGTAGCGGTGATTTCGCTGAGCGCGCCAGAAGAGAGCGTTGCGGCCTGACGGCCCGACCCATGCAGAAGAAAAAGCCGTGGCCTTGGTTGCCACGGCTTTTTCGCGGGTTCTATCGGCCCCGGAAAAACAAGACCCAAACGGCGCAACCCATCACGACCAGCCCGGCAAATGCAACGAGGGATATGGCGGCCAGAAACAGGCGCGGGCGTTTGTCCCGCTCGATCACGTCGAACTGAAACCTGATCCTGCCGTTGGCCAGCGCATCGGCGACCATCGCCAGGGCAAAGGTGCCAAGCGATGCCGTGCTCAACCCGCCCCAGAGGTTTTTCGACGCCTCTGAGCCGCTGGCGCCCAGCAGCAGACCGAAGAGGACAAACGACACACCTGACAGGATCATCAGTCGGTTTGCGGTCATTTGCGCCTCCTCTATTGAATGGTTGCGGCTGGCTTAGAAATCGATACCCCTTTGTGCCTTGATCCCGGCATCGAACGGGTGCTTTTCCACGGTCATTTCAGTGACCAGATCGGCATAGTCCCTGAGCGCCTGCGGTGCGTCGCGGCCCGTCAGGAACACGCTGGTTTTCCCGGACCGCGCCTCAAGTCCTTCGATGACTGCATCCACCGTCAGGTATTCATAGCGTAGCGCAATGTTGATCTCGTCCAGCACCACCAGATCGTATCCGCCGCTTTCCATCAGTTCGCGGGCCTTGCCAAAGGCCGCCGTCGCCGCGGCGATGTCGCGTTCGCGGTCCTGGGTATCCCAGGTGAAGCCTTCGCCCATTGTGTGCCAGGTGACCAGCCCGTGTTCCTCGAAGAACCGGCGCTCGCCTGTTTTCCATTTGCCCTTGATGAACTGGACGACGGCCACTTTTTTGCCCCAGCCCAGCGCGCGGATGACGACACCGAAAGCGGCCGAGGATTTGCCTTTGCCCTTGCCGGTGTTGATCAGCACCAACCCGCGATCGGGGTCGACCGCTTCGGACACTTTCTTGCGGTGCTGGGCTTGCACCTGTTGCATCTTTTCCTTGTGGTCCTGTGCGTCGCTCATCGGAGAATCCTTGTTCATTGTCGGGGTCAACCTAGGGAAAGTGAGCGAAAGGTAAAGGTCAGGCTTTGGGATCGGTGACCGCACGCACTTTGCCGCGCTCCAGCCCAAGTTGGTGCTCGCGCCAGATCACCAGCACGTTTCCGGCAATGACCAATGCCGCGCCCGACAGCATGACCAGCGTCGGCAACTCGTCGAACCAGACGTAGCCGACGAAGATGGCGAACAGCATGCTGGTATAGTCATAAGGGGCCAGCATCGAGGCCTGACCGAAACGAAAGGATGACGTAACCAGGATCTGCGCCACACCGCCCACCAGCCCGGTCAGGATCAGAAGCGCGGCCTGATCCAAGGTCGGCATTGTCCATCCGAAAAAGGCGGTCAGCGCAGACAGAACCGACGCGGTGGCCGAGAAATAAAACACGATGGCTGCGGGGTGATCGACCTGCACAAGCTGGCGAAGGTGGATCTGTACGAACCCGCGGGCGATGGTCGCGCCCAGAACACAAAGCGCGCCGATGGTGGCAGAGGCCTGCAGGTCACTGCCGCCAAGGCGGGGCCAGAGCATGATGAGAACACCCAAGAGACCAATTGCAACCGCGCCGATGCGGATCATCCGGATAGTTTCGCCCAGCATCAGGGCGGCCAGTATCAGGGTGAAGATGGGCGTGGCATAGCCGATGGCGGTCACCTCGGGCAGCGGCAACAGGCTGAGTCCGGTGAAAGTCAGGCCCATGGCGGTGGTGCCCAGAACGCCGCGCCAGAAATGCCCCATCGGTCTTTTCGCGACAAATCCCTGTTTCAGCTCTCCGCGCACGATCAGCCATACGACGATCACCGGAATGGCGAAAAGCGAACGAAAGAACACCATCTCGCCCGGCGGAAAAGTGTCTGACAGCGCCTTGACCAGTGCCGACATCAACGTGAACAGAAACAGGGCACTCAGCTTGAGCGTCACGGCAAGTACAGGTCGATGCGATGTTAAGGGGGTCGCCATGCGCGCGACCCTGCGCCTTTGCCGGGCAAAGATCAATAATGGAAAATCCCGGTCCTATTCGGCGGTCCAGTCCGCGGGCAGGGCGCGGCCGATTTCCTCGGCGAACGACTCGAGAAACCGCAACATGCGTTGGACACGTTGGCACGCGATCTGTTCGCCGCCTTTGGTCAGCATGTCCGCTGGCAGGCTCAGCAATTTGATCTTCCAGTGATCGACCGAATACCGCAGGTCGTCCAGGGGGCGGTTTTCGGCAAAGGGATCGGCGGGATCATAAAGGGCGCGACCCAGTGAACCGGCGACGGAAAAGTTGCGCGCGATGCCGATGGCGCCCAGCGCATCCAGCCGGTCGGCGTCACGCAGGATGCGGGCTTCGGCCGACTGCGGTGCGATTCCGGCGGAGAAACTGTGCGCGGCGATGGCGTGTTTCGTGGCCTCGATTTCAGGCGTGGAAAAGCCCAGGCCGGCGAGGATAGGCGCGGCGGCCTCGGCCGAGCGGCGAGAGGCAAGGTGCCGATCGGGATTGTTCTTGGGCAGATTGACCAGATCGTGCAGATAACAGGCCGCCAGCAGGATACGCTGGTCGGTCTGCCCGTCGGCAATGGCGCTGGCATTGACCCAGACCCGGTCGAGGTGCGCCAGATCGTGCGCCGGGTCGGAAGCCATCAGATCGCGGGCGATGTCGCGCAGCCGGGTGCGCAGCTCAGCCAATGTGGCCACGATTTTCACCGATCTGGCCGCGATGCAGCAAAAGGTGGTCGAGGATCACGCACGCCATCATCGCTTCGCCGACCGGCACTGCGCGGATGCCGACGCAGGGGTCGTGGCGGCCCTTGGTGATGATCTCGGTCTCTTCGCCGGATTTTGTGATGGTCTTGCGGGTGGTCAGGATCGAGCTGGTCGGCTTGACCGCGAAACGCACGACAATGTCCTGTCCGGTCGAGATGCCGCCCAGGATGCCGCCTGCGTGGTTTGAACTGTATTGCGGGCCATCCTGACCCATGAAGATTTCGTCGGCATTGGCTTCACCGGTCAGTTCAGCAGCGGCCATGCCTTCGCCGATCTCGACGCCTTTGACAGCGTTGATCGACATCATCGCGGCCGCAAGATCAGTGTCTAACTTGGCATAAATCGGCGCCCCAAGCCCTGCCGGGACACCGCGTGCCACAACCTCGACCACGGCCCCGACAGAATTGCCGGATTTGCGCAGGTCATCCAGATAGGCGGCCCAATCCCCGGCCGCCTGTTCATCAGGCGTCCAGAACGGGTTCTGTTCAATCTGCGCCCAGTCGAATTTGGCGCGGTCGATTTTGTGCGGGCCAATCTGGGTCATGTAGCCGGTGATCTGCACATTCGGCGCAATCTGCCGGATGGCCTCGCGCGCCAGTCCACCTGCGGCCACGCGCGACGCAGTTTCCCGGGCTGAACTGCGCCCGCCGCCACGATAGTCGCGGATGCCGTATTTCTGCCAATAGGTGATATCGGCGTGGCCCGGGCGGAACTTGTCCATGATGTCGCCGTAGTCTTTCGAGCGCTGATCGGTGTTTTCGATCATCAGTTGCACCGGTGTGCCGGTGGTCTGGCCTTCGAACACGCCCGAAAGGATCTTGACCTGATCCGGCTCGCGTCGCTGCGTGGTGAATTTGTTCTGTCCCGGTTTGCGCTTGTCCAGCCAGTGCTGGATCATCGCTTCGTCTATTGTGACCCCCGGCGGGCAACCGTCGACAGTGGCGCCCAAGGCGGGCCCATGGCTTTCACCCCAGGTGGTGACGCGGAAAAGATGGCCAAAGCTGTTCATTGACATGGGGCGTGCTCCTTTGCGGATCGTGATTAGCGGGCAAGGCCCCCGGCCTCAAGCGGATTTGGCCGTTGACGGGTTTAACGCCGCCCTGCGGGCGGCGCATTTTGAGTATTTTCGAAAGGATGAAGATCAGGCAGCCTGCGCGACTTTCGCACGGGTTTCCGAAATCATCAGCGCGGCCTGAGCCGCTTCGCGCCCTTTTTGTACGAAATGGTCGCGGTAGATCGAATTGTGATGATCGGTTTCCTGATATTGGTGCGGGGTCAGCGAGACCGACAGGACGGGAACCCCTGTATCAAGCCCGGCGCGCATCAGGCCATCGACCACGGCTTTTGCGACGAAGTCGTGGCGATAGATGCCGCCATCAACGACAAAGGCAGCGCAGGCGACGGCGGCATAACGCCCGGTCTGGGCCAGATCACGGGCCAGCAGGGGCATCTCGAACGCGCCGGGAACATCGAAGACATCGACTTGTTCTGCGGGGACGAGTTCAAGAAACCCGTCGAGCGCGCGGTCAACAATGTCGGAATGCCAGTTGGCTTTGACGAAGGCATAGCGGGTGTGTGTCATCGTAATCTCCATAGGTTAGACACGTCACCCAAGGCGATCACGAACGGACGAGCACACGCGGGGGCGTGGCCTGGCCGTGCGTTCTCTTTCATCCGGACTGTAACCGTCGGCTCTGGCATTTCACCAGATCTGCTGACACCCCTAAAACCGGGGCCGCTCGCGGGCTTACGGGCCATGGCCCGCATACCGCCGGTGGGGAATTCCACCCCGCCCTGAGAACGAGCCGGACCTTGCCAAGAACCGGCTGCCGCTGCAAGAGATTTGACAGGAGGACTTTTATGCATCCAAATCCAGCTTTCCGCGCCGAGGACCGCGCGCGTCATGTTGAATTCGCCCGCGACCGGGCGTTCGGCGTTCTGGCACTCTCTGCGGGCGAGGCCCCGTTATTAAGTCATGTCCCGTTTCTGCTGTCCGAAGACGGTTCACTGGCTGACCTGCATCTTGTGCGCTCGAACCCCATAGTGCGGGTTCTGCGCGAGACGCAGTACGCGAAAATCGCGGTGCAGGGGCCGGATGCTTATATCTCGCCCGATTGGTACGGTGTCGAAGATCAGGTTCCGACGTGGAACTACGTTGCCGTGCACCTGACCGGAAAGCTTGAACTGCGCCCGAAGGACGAGCTACGTGGCTTGCTTGACCGCCAATCTGCATTCTATGAGAAGCGGCTGCTGCCCAAAGCCCCATGGGGCACAGGGAAAATGTCCAGTGAAGCGCTGAACAGGATGATGCGCATGATCGTACCGTGCCGCATGCGCGTTGAAGATATTCAGGGCACCTGGAAGCTTGGTCAGAACAAACCCGAGGACGCGCGAAATGCGGCCGCTGATCAGGTTTCCAACGGCTTTGGCAGTGAAACCGCCCGGCTGGCCGCCTTGATGCACAAGGCTTAGCCAGCATCAGGCGCCGGGTTTACTGGGGGCTGAAGGTCGCCAGATAGGCAGTGATGTCTTCGGCCCCGGATTTGAGCTTGACGCTCATGTTCGGGCGGGCAGTTTCATCGTTCAGGAATTCCTGAATGAAACCAATGGGGTCGGCGGCATAGGCGGTGATGTTCTCTTCGGTCCAGACGAGGCCTTCTTGGCCGGCGCGGATCATGTCGTCGGTGAACATGCCGATGGGCAAGCGCTCGCTGCCATTGAGGTAGTCGTATTCGGTTCCGGCGACCCGACCGATGACCCCGTACAGGTTCGGGCCGGTGATCCCGCCTTTGACCAGCACCTTGCCGTCCTTGATGATTGCGTGGCAGGAGGAACAGCGGCTGTAAAGTTGTTCGCCTTTTGCCGGATCTCCGGCGGCATGGGCCGTCGCCGTAGAGGCGGTTGCAAGAATAAGGGCCGCAAAAATCGTTTTTATCACGCCCAACCTCCATCCTGTATATGCGTCCACCGGGACATAACGCGGTTCTCGCAATAGGTGCAATAGCAGGAATGTGGCCATTTTGAGGAATAAAATTTCTATATAAAATAGATGTTTAATTGGAGCATGCACAACCAAAGGGGTAGTTGACGGACTTCATCAGGCTGAACTGGACAGACTGTGAGCGAAGCTTCCCTGCGACGAAGCTGCATCGGGGCTGAAAGCCACCGACTGTATGGTGAGCATAGCGCGACAAAAGCGAATCGCCTGGGGCAGGGATTTTCGGTATTCCGCCAAATACGGGCGCGTTTTCATGATTTTGCCGCCCCGATCTTGAAATTTGTGTCCGCATTGCGACATGAAAGGGCTGATGCGGGGTCCTGCGCGCCTATGACCGCTGGACGAACCGTTTTCTCCCGGATAGATACGCGCGATGAGACGCCGCTTTGTTGCGGTGCTGATGCATGTTTGCCCGTCCGCCGGGCGTTGGAATTCGGAGAAAACCTCGTGTCCCACGCAGAAGATCACGAAGGCACCCGCAGAGATTTCCTCTACTACGCCACGGCTGGCGCAGGTGCTGTAACCGCAGGGGCTGCCGTCTGGCCGCTCGTCAATCAGATGAACCCGTCGGCCGACGTTCAGGCGCTGTCCTCGATCCGCGTGGATATCAGTGGCGTCGAAGAAGGCACCCAGATCACCGTGAAGTGGCTGGGCAAACCGGTCTTCATCCGCCGCCGGACACCCGAGGAAATCGAAGAGGCGCGTTCGGTCGACCTGGCAGAACTGCCGGACAACAACGATCGCAACGCCAACAAGCCCGGCCTTGACGCCGCGGACGAAAACCGTTCGTTGGACGAGAGTGGCGAATGGCTGGTGATGATGGGCGTGTGTACGCACCTTGGTTGTGTGCCGCTGGGTGATGGCGCCGGCGACTATCATGGTTGGTTCTGCCCTTGTCACGGTTCGCACTACGACACGTCTGGCCGCATCCGCAAAGGGCCCGCGCCCGAGAACCTGCCGGTTCCGGTGGCCGAGTTCGTCGAACCTACCGTTATCAAGCTGGGATAAGGAAACGCGCTCATGTCCGGAATTCCGCACGACCATTACGAACCGAAGACAGGCGCGGAAAAGTGGCTGCACAGCCGCCTGCCCATCGTCGGTCTGCTTTACGACACCATCATGATCCCCACCCCGAAGAACCTGAACTGGTGGTGGATCTGGGGCATTGTTCTGGCTTTCTGCCTGGCGCTGCAGATCATCACTGGCATCGTGCTGGTGATGCATTACACCCCGCAGGTCGATCTGGCCTTTGCCAGCATTGAGCACATCATGCGCAACGTGAACGGCGGCCATATGCTGCGGTATCTGCACATGAACGGGGCGTCGCTGTTCTTTGTCGCCGTTTATATCCACATCTTCCGCGGTCTTTTCTATGGCTCGTACAAGGCCCCGCGCGAGATCACGTGGATCATCGGCATGCTGATCTATCTGTGCATGATGGGCACTGCATTCATGGGTTACGTTCTTCCCTGGGGACAGATGTCGTTCTGGGGCGCAACCGTGATCACCGGCCTGTTCGGAGCGATCCCGTTCATCGGCGAAAGCATCCAGACCTGGCTGTTGGGCGGACCCGCCGTGGACAACGCCACGCTGAACCGCTTCTTCTCGCTGCACTACCTGCTGCCGTTCGTCATTGCGGCGCTGGTCGTGGTGCATATCTGGGCCTTCCACACCACCGGCAACAACAACCCCACGGGCGTTGATGTTCGCAAAGGGTCGAAAGCCGAGGCCGAGAAGGACACGCTGCCGTTCTGGCCCTATTTCGTGATCAAGGACTTCTTTGCTCTGGCAGTTGTTCTGGTTGTCTTCTGGGCCATCGTCGGCTTCATGCCGAACTATCTGGGCCACCCCGACAACTATATCGAAGCCAACCCGCTTGTGACGCCCGCGCATATCGTGCCGGAATGGTACTTCCTGCCGTTCTATGCAATCCTGCGCGCCTTTACCGGCGAGGTCTGGGTTGTTCAGTTCGCCAGCTTCATCACCGGTGGCATCATTGACGCCAAGTTCTTTGGCGTGATGGCGATGTTCGGCGCGATCCTGGCAATGGCGCTGGCGCCGTGGCTGGACACCTCGTCGGTGCGTTCGGGCAAGTACCGTCCGATGTTCAAGTGGTGGTTCTACCTGCTGATCATCGACTTCATGGCCCTGATGTGGCTGGGCGCGATGCCTGCAGAAGAACCCTATGCATCCTTCTCGCTGATCGCGTCGGCCTATTGGTTCGCCTATTTCTTCGTGATCCTGCCGATCCTGGGCGTTATCGAAAAGCCCGAGCCGCAGCCGGAAACCATCGAAGAAGACTTCAACGCGCACTATGGCAAGGCTGACGCCGACGCCACACCCGCCGAGTAAGAAGAGGGACAGAAAACCATGTTCAAGAAACTTGCAATCGGCGCCGCTGTTGCTCTGGCGTTTGTTCCTGCCGCATCATTCGCGGCAGGTGGCGGCGAACAGCATATCGAGGATTTCCAGTTCTCGTTCGAAGGCCCGTTCGGCACCTATGATCAGCACCAGCTGCAACGCGGCCTGCAGATCTATACCGAGGTCTGCTCGGCCTGCCACGGCCTGCAATATGTTCCCCTGCGCACACTGGCCGATGAGGGCGGTGTCGGGTTCACAATGGATCAGGTTCGCGCCTATGCGGCTGACAACTTCACTGTTTACGATCCGGAACTCGACGAGGACGTGCCGGCCAAGCCCGTTGACCATTTCCCGGCCAACACGGCGGCT
The DNA here is from genome assembly GCF_059612585.1 of Ruegeria sp. YKSF57. Classification (NCBI taxonomy): domain Bacteria; kingdom Pseudomonadati; phylum Pseudomonadota; class Alphaproteobacteria; order Rhodobacterales; family Roseobacteraceae; genus Ruegeria; species Ruegeria sp. YKSF57. The sequence goes on from NZ_JBXWQW010000040.1 coordinate 32,302, forward strand.
GGCGCGCCTGATCTGAGTCTTATGGCCAAGGCGCGCGCCGGTTTCCATGGCCCCTACGGCCTGGGCATCAACCAGCTGTTCAAGGGCATGGGCGGCGCGGAATACATCGCCTCGCTGCTGCATGGCTATACCGGCCATGAAAAGGAAGAGGCCGGCACCATCCTGTACGAAAATACCGCCTTCCCCGGCGGCTGGATTTCGATGGCGCCACCGCTGTTCGACGAGCAGGTCGAGTTTGCCGATGGCCACGAGAACACCGTCGAGGCCATGGCACAGGACGTCGCCGCATTCCTGATGTGGACGGCAGAACCCAAGATGATGGCCCGCAAGCAGGCCGGATTCGTGGGTGTGATCTTCCTGACCATCCTTTCGGTGCTGTTGTACCTGACCAACAAGCGCCTTTGGGCGCCGGTTAAGGGCAAGAGACACTGATCCCTGACAAACACGCCTGAAGTCAAAACCCCCGCGCGACGCGCGGGGGTTTTTTGTTGGGACAGGTTCGGTTTTCAAACGTCAGCGCGCGCTTAGATTCCCGTGTTTAAGCCCGAACCCAATGGTTCGATCGGGGCGAGCGGCACAGGTTGGCCTTGCTGGCGGGCAGTCCGCCACGGGATCTGAAAACGGAGAAATACCATGAGATATCTGTCGATCATTGCGGGCCTGCTTGTTGCTTCGCCGGTTCTGGCGCTTGACCTTGCTCCCGGTGCAGAGGTGGGAAAAACCGAAGCTGAAGTGCGCACAAGCCTGACCGATATGGGGTTCGATGTGCGCAAGATCGAAATGGAAGACGGAAAGATCGAAGCCTATGTCGTGAAGGGTAAGGATCTTGCCGAAGTGTATGTCGATCCGGCAAGCGGCAAGATTTCCAAGGTCGAGCAGGAGTGAAGCCGGATGGCTGGTCATGCTGAAACAGAGCGCGGGCACCTGAGTGCCCGCAGCTATCGGGTGTGGGATCCGCTGGTGCGGCTTGTTCACTGGACTGTCGTTCTTGGTGTCGTGTTGAACGGGATGATTGTCGATGATGAGGGGAAAGCGCATGAACTCATTGGATATGCGGTTCTGGCGGTTGTTCTTGTCAGGCTGCTCTGGGGCGTCATAGGCCCGGCTTCGGCCCGGTTTTCTGCTTTTGTCCCTTACCCGCGGGCCGTGCTGAACCATGCAAAGGAGGCATGGGCGGGGGACCGGGTCGTGCACTTGTCCCACAACCCGCTGGGTGCTCTGATGGCCTATAATATCTGGCTGACCCTGCTGGTGATTTGCGGCACGGGCGTCATGATGGGCTCGATCCGGTTTTTTGGCGTGGAGTGGGTTGAAGAGGTGCACGAACTGGCGTTCAACTGGCTGATGTTGTCCGTGGTGATCCATGTTGGCGGAGTGGTTCTGGATCAAAGGCGGACAGGCGTAGGTTTGGTGAAAGCAATGATTACGGGACGCAAGGACATTCCCGACGGTTGGTCGGTCAAATGATCAAAAGGGTCATTCAGACCCTGAGGTCCGGCGACGCTGACGCGCGCCGGGCCGCGCTAATGGCGGCGATGATCGTGATCCAGTCGCTATGTGCGTTGTTCTTTATCGTCGATGTCATTCTGGACGTACGCGATCCTGCCGGGGAGGGTGGAGGGCATCTTGTCCTGGAAAGCTTTGTCGCAGTCGTGCTGTGTGCAGGCATCCTGTTCTTCATGTTCGAACTGCGCGCGCTGCTTGCAAAGATGACCCGCGTTACCACCGGTCTGAAGGCGGCGCGTGGCGAGATGGCGGAAGTCATCGAAGGCTTCTTTGCGCAATGGGGCCTGACACAAGCCGAAAGGGATGTCGCCCTGCTGATCCTGAAAGGGTTGGACAACGATTCCATCGCGCGCATTCGCGGTCGGGCGGCGGGAACCGTACGGGCGCAATCGACTTCTATCTATGCCAAGGCTGGGGTAGATGGGCGAGCTCAGTTGCTGAGTCTCTTTATGGAGGAGCTTTTGTCCGACTCCGTGTAGCGCGGGCGATGGTCGCCTTCACCGCCGAAGGCCAGCGCAGACTATTCAGGCTCTTGACTCGAATCATTTATGATACTGATGTCAGTTTCATAAAATGGAGGTACAATGATCCCTGCCAATGGAATATCTGGTCCGAAAACCGACCCGTTTGAGACATGGTTATCCATCGGCCGGGAGCGCATGCGCAAGGGCGAGCGTACCCGGCTTGATCTTCTCATTTCCGGCACGACCTTCCTTGCCGACAACACACTTGATTTGCTGACCGTGTCGACCATTTGCCAGCAAGCGGGCGTCGCGCACGGTACGTTTTATCTGTACTTCAAAGATCGAAACGACCTGGCGGGCCACCTGCTGAGCAAGTTCGTGGACTATCTGCAAGTTCAGATGCGGGGCGCAGCCAGACAAGATGGGGACCCGATCCGCAATACCACGGCAGGTTATTTCGAGCTATTCAAGGCCAATGCAGGCTTGATGAAATGCCTTGTCGTGGGCATCGACGCTTTTCCCGAAGCCAGGGCAGCTTTTCAACGGCTCAACAACGAGTGGGCGAGAACCGTTGTGCGTGCGTATCTGAAAAAACACCGGGGCAGTAGACCTGCCGAAGATGAACTGATGCGGCGCGCTTACGCGCTTGGCGGAATGGTCGATCAGTATCTGACAGCACTGTTCGTAACCAAAGATCCCTGGGTGGGGTCGATCTCGAAAGACCCGGACACCGTTGTCGACACTCTTACAACGCTTTGGACGAAAGGCATGGGCGAATGAGCTTGCTGCACGACGGGCACTTGGTGCCCCTCAATGAGTTATCACTGCACAGGCAGGAATCGTGGGAACGACAAAGCGACTATGTCGCAAGAAACTCGGCTTTCTATCAACGGATTTGGAACGGCAAGCGCCCTCCTAAACGACTGGAAGATCTTGCGGAGCTGCCGTTCTCGGACAAGGCGGGGCTGAGACTGGCGCAACCGGCATCGCCCCCGTTCGGGGATTACCTTGCTGCCCCGGCGGAGAAAGTCGCCAGACTGCATCGTACATCCGGCACGACCGGACAGGCCATGAACCTTGCCATGAGCGCAAGAGATTGCGAAACAACGGAAATCGTTGGAGGTCGCGCGCAGTCCCTTGCCGGGCTGGAGCCGGGGATAACCGTTGTTCACTGCCTGAACTATCAGATGTGGATGGGAGGACTGACCGACCATCTGACGCTGGAGCGCACGGGCGCAACGGTCGTTCCTTTCGGTGTTGGATCGACCGAACTGCTGATCAACACCATATTGGAAACCGGGATCACTGCCATCTCGTGCACCCCGTCTTATCCCGCTGTTTTGGAGCGCGTGATTGCCGACAAGTTTCCGTCCTTGAAGCCTGGTGATCTTGGCCTGAAACTCGGGCTGTTTGGCGGCGAGCCCGGCATTGACGATCCGGAATTTCGCCGGCGCCTAAGCAATATCTGGGGTTTGCAGCCAAGAAACGCGAATTACGGCGTCTCTGACGTGTTTTGCAATTTCGCCTCTGAATGCTCTCATGACACCTCATTGCATTTCGTGGCGCATGATGTCCTGCATGCCGAACTGATCGACCCTGACAACGGGGAACCCAGGGAAATGCTCTCTGGCAACGAAGGAGAACTGGTTCTCACCCATCTCAGCCGTGAATGCCAACCCCTGGTGCGCTTTCGGACCGGCGATATCATCCGCATTGACAATACGGACCCGTGCCGGTGCGGCTGCACCGGCTTTCGGTTCCGGGTGATTGGCCGTTCCGACGACATGGTGGTGGTCCGGGGGCTGAACATGTTCCCGTCCATGGTCGCAGCCGTCATCACCGGATTCGACGAACTGTCGGGTGATTATCGGATCATGCTGGATGTTCCGCCGCCTTATGACGTCTTGCCCGTGCATGTCGAGTTGGCAGCCGACGGTCGGGATGACGGAACCCTAGCGCGGCGGATCGCGGAGAGGTTCAAGAAAAAGCTCGGGGCGACGATACGGGTGAGAATTCTACCCTACGCGACGTTTCCGCGAACCGAAGGGAAAACAAGGCGGGTCATAAGGAGCCATGAATGACAACTTTCACCTATGAAACCATCCGCTCGGATTTGACCGCAGATGGTGTGCGCACGATTTCCCTGAACAGACCGTATGCAATGAACGCGATGAATCGCCTTTTGATCGATGAAGTCACGCTGGCGTTCGACGATGCGAACCGCGACCCCGCGACACGGGCGATCATTTTCACCGGCGAGGGAAGGGCGTTTTGCGCGGGCGATGACCGGCACGAACATGTGCATCCGGAGACCGAGGAAGAAGCGCGCGCAGTTGTGGATGCCATACAGCGCGCAACCGTGGCAATCGTGCTTGGCGCCAAGCCGGTTGTCGGCGCCATCAACGGCTGGGCCGTCGGGGGGGGCTTTGAATGGGCGATCAATTGCGACTTTCCGATCTGGGCGGAAAGCGCGCGGGGGTTTTTTCCCGAGGTGTCGCTCAACCTGTTTGTGACCGGTGCCGTGACCTCGATTCTGCCTGCGCTTGTCGGGCCGGTAAAAGCGCGCGAGATGCTGTTTCTGGGACAGCGTTACGCGGCGGCCGAACTCAAGGAAATCGGCGTTGCGTGGAAGGTCGTGCCTGACGACGGTCTGCTGGCCGAGGCGGAAGCGGTCGCGAAACAACTGGCTGCCCTGCCTCAGCTTTCCACACGTGCAATGAAACGTGTCTTGAATCAGGCAACAGCGGGCGGAATTCACCGGGCACTGGAGCTGGAAACCGAGGCGACCGTTGCCGGGTTTCTGGACCCGGAAACCACCCGGCTGCTCAAGGATTTCTGATCGGGCGTAGTCGAAAGCCAGTGTCGAACACACCGTGTCATATCGACCTCTCTTGCGTTCGGGGCCAATCTACCTATGAAGGTCCCGACAAATGAGCTGAGGGAAAGACCGCGATGCGAATGCGTGACACGTTCATCAAGCCGATGCATCCCGAAGGCATCCGGTTTGTCGCGATCTTTGCGGCGATAACTGTCGGCCTGTTTTTCCTGTCCGACGTCCTGGGCTGGATCGGTGTCGGCCTGACGGTCTGGTGTTACTACTTTTTTCGCGATCCTGAACGCGTGCCGCCGTTGGGTGAAGGATTGGTTGTCAGCCCGGCAGACGGCGTGGTTTCGCTGATCGAAAAGGCGGTGCCGCCAAAGGAACTGGGTATGCCCGACATGCCCCTGACGCGTGTCAGCGTTTTCATGAGCGTGTTCAATTGCCATGTGAACCGAACACCCATCGACGGCGAAATCGTCGCTGTCGCCTATCGCCCCGGCAAGTTTTTCAACGCGTCGCTGGACAAGGCCAGCGCCGATAACGAACGCAACAGTCTGCGTATCCGCATGCGGAACGGTCAGGACCTGGCGGTTGTCCAGATCGCGGGCCTTGTGGCCCGTCGGATCGTATGCTTTGTAAATCCAGGTGACGCGATGCAAACCGGTGAGCGGTTTGGCCTGATCCGGTTTGGGTCCCGGCTGGATGTCTATCTGCCTGATGATGTGGATCCGCTGGTGCGCGTGGGGCAAACGATGATCGCCGGTGAAACCGTTCTTGCCGAATTGAGCGCGCCGGATGAACAATAGGCGGCTGGATCAGTGACAGAACCTTCCAAACATGATGAGACCGGGTTTGCGCTGATCCATTTGCTGCCGAACGCGCTGACCATTCTGGCCATTTGTGCAGGCTTGTCGGCAATCAGGTTCGGCGTACAGGGCAATTACGTGCTTTCGGTACAGCTGGTTATCGCGGCCTGTGTTCTGGATGGGCTGGACGGGCGCATCGCCCGCCTGGTCAACGGTGGCAGCAAGCTGGGTGCCGAGCTGGATTCGCTTGCGGATTTCCTGAACTTCGGGGTGGCGCCGCCGCTTATCCTATATTTCTGGGCTTTGCAGGATATCCGAAGTCTGGCCTGGATCGCCGTTCTGTTCTTTGCGGTGTGTTGTGTCATGCGTCTGGCGCGCTTCAATGTGACCAGCAAGTCCGAGACCTGCGACCACGACAAAGCCTATTTCGAAGGAGTGCCATCACCGGCAGGGGCGCTTTTGGTCATGCTGCCCATGTACCTCTCTTTTGCCTTTGCTGACAGGCCGGTGCTGCCCGGCTATCTGATCTGCATTTATATGGTGTTTATCGGACTGCTGCTGATCAGCCGCATTCCGACCTGGTCATTCAAGACCACCCGAATCTCCCGCGGGAACGTGAAGTATTTTCTGATCGGCATCGCTATTGCAGGATCTGCGCTGCTGACCTTTGCCTGGATCACTTTGATCGCGCTGTGTGTGGGATATGTGGTGATGGTTGCCAAAGCGTGGTTCGGAAGTGAAAAACATTCAAACCATCAGGGAATTTGAAATGGATATTCAAGCTGTGCAATCCTCTTATGCGCGCTGGGCACCGGTTTACGACAAGACATTCGGTGTCATCACCAATGCCGGACGGCGGCGCGCGACCGAGTATGTAAACGGCCGCTCCGGGTCGGTTCTGGAGGTTGGGGTGGGTACCGGCCTTTCACTGGAACACTATGCTCCCGAGCTTCAGGTGATCGGTATAGATTTCAGCGAGGACATGCTGAAGAAAGCCCGGAAAAAAGTAAGCGCCATGCGACTGACCAATGTCGCAGAGCTGCGTCAGATGGATGCCCGGACACTCGATTTCCCCGACAACCACTTCGACACGGTTGTGGCGATGCATGTGCTTTCCGTCGTTCCGGAACCGGAAAGAGTGATGGCGGAAATCGCGCGGGTCTGTAAACCGGGCGGAAAAGTGGTTATCACCAATCATTTCCAAAGAGAGCAGGGTTTGCTTGCATCGCTTGAAAAGGCAATTGCGCCGCTTGCCAACACGATCGGCTGGCATTCCGATTTCGAGATCGAAACCGTGCTGAAAGAGGCGGCATTGACCCTCGAAGAACAAACGCCCCTGCCCCCATTTGGTATGATGACTTTTGTGGTTCTGGAAAAATCAGAGATGTCGCCGTCAGCTTTGCAGGCCTAGTCCCTTCACGCCCGCAGGCCTTGGGCGGGTGAAACGTTCTGGTTGTTGACCTATGGCTGGCGACCGTTCATCCTGAATGGGTTCCCCTGCGCAGAGAGGCCACAATGACTTGTCGGAACCTGCTGCGAACCTTATTCGCAAGCCTCTGGATCGGGCTGGCCCTTCCCGCCGGTGCCCAGACGCCCGGCGCGTGTGTTGTTACCCGTGTGGAAGGGGGTGCGGAGGTCTCTGCCCGCGGTGCAGGCGTACAGGCCGCGGTGACGGGCCTTGGGTTGGGTCGCAATGCCAAATTGCGCACCGAGGCCGGAGCCCGTGTCACCCTGCGCTGTTTCGGCGGGCTTGATGTCGTTGTCGGCCCCGAAAGCGAGGTCGATGTGCTTGGCCTTCTGGAGGGGGGCACGAAACCGTTGGGATTTCGGCTGATCGACGGGCTAGCCGGGTTCCTGTTCTCATCTCAGGACGGAAACGGCGTTCAGATTCGCACGCCGTCCGCCGTTGCCGCCGTGCGTTCGACGCAATGGGCGATGCAGGTTGAGCGCCGCGCAAGCGCAGTATTTGCACGCGAGGGAACGGTATTCGTCTTTGCCAATGGTGGCGAAGCGCGCCTCGGCCCCGGTGACGGCATTGACGTGACTTCCTCCGGCAAAATGGGGCAAGTTACACGGTGGGGGCAGGCGCGCATCGACCGGTTCGACGCATTGCTTGGTCCCGATTGGTAACGCGCGACAGGTTCCGGCGTACACGCCGCGTCGCCGCAGTGGTGGTGATGCTGGCAACTTTGGGCATTGCCCTTTGGCATCCCGGCAGCCGAAGCGCGTTCTGGCAGGGGATCGAAGGGCAATTCCTTGATGCCCGCTTCCTTTGGCGCGGTCCGATTGCGCCGCCTGAAGGTGTTGCAATTGTTGCGTTCGACGATGCTGCCGTTTCCCGGATCGGGACCT
>NZ_JBXWQW010000041.1:0-39196 GCF_059612585.1 Ruegeria sp. YKSF57
CCAGTCGACCTTTGGCAAGCTGCTGAGCAGCGCCCGCGCGCCGATGTAATCGCTGACTTGGCCGGCGGTGACGAACAGGTTGAGCGGCCGCCCTTGGCTATCGCAGATGGCATGCAGTTTGGTGTTCATCCCACCCTTGGTCCGACCGATCAGGCGACCACGCCCCCCTTTTTCGCGGCCATGCTGGTCGCGGTAGGATGTGCTTTCAGATAAGTCGCGTCGATCATCACGGTCTTTTCCTCGCCGTGTTCGGCAGCCAGGCCAACCACCATCCGAGCGAAGATACCTTTCTCACTCCAACGCTTCCACCGGCTATAAAGCGTCTTGTGCGGTCCGTATTCTTTGGGAGCGTCTCGCCAGCGCAACCCATTGCGATTGATGAAGATAATCCCACTCAACACCCGTCTGTCATCGACGCGAGGTTTGCCGTGGGACTTCGGGAAGAAAGGGGTAAGTTTGGCCATCTGCTCGTCGGCCAGCCAGTAAAGGTTGCTCATGTCACTGCTCCATTTTCCGAGCCGTGAATCACGCAGCGCGTTGAAAATCAATGCATCCTGACCCTAAGGCATCTGTGTGATCTACAATACCCAAAAGCGACGTAATCGGTTGAGCAGGTTTGCGCGCCTGAATCTTTGCCAAACGTACGCGAATATCCTCGTACTTGTCAAACGCAGCCCGAGCCGAATTCATAGCTATGCCATCTCCGGGCAGCGATCCAGCCACGTGTACCCCCGTTCAATCAAGCGGCGCTGAACACGACCGGGATAGTCCGTGACGATGGAATCGATCTGCAGATCGATCATTTGATCAATGGCTTCTGGTTCGTTAACGGTCCAAACCGCGACGCAAAGATCAAGTTCACGCGCACGCGCCATGTCGGTGGCGGTAATATCCGAGTAGCGCGGGCACCAAAACTGGCCACCCGCTTGGTATACCAAATCGGGTAAGCTTACCACCTCACTGCTCAGATCCGGGCCAACCGACTTGGAAGAGTCCTCACCGATCTCGTCTTTGTTTGTGGGTAGCTCAGAAAGGTAGGAAGTCGGGATATCAGGCGCTTGATTGCGACACTCACTCAATAGGTTCCAGTCAAAACTGTGCAAGATTATTTTTTCTTCTAGATGCGCGGTGCGAATGTCGGCAACGACTGCGGCAACCAAATCCCTGCGCCACTCGAAATCATTCAGAATTTCAGGGTCCGACTTGATTTCCAGCATCAAATGAACATCGCGATGTTCAGGCTGGTTAACTAGATCAAACAGTTCGCTCAGCCGCGGTATACCTATGCCGTACAGAAATGCCTGATCTGGGAAGCGTTTACCATAGTCGCTTTGTCCATCCAATCCTCCTACATCGAACCTCGAAAGCTCTGTCATGGAAAGAGAGGAAATCTTACGCTCTTCTCCGCGCAGCCACTGTCCGTTCGGATCACGAACCATGGCATTGCTAAGTCGGTGATTGTGCGTGACGACAGGAACCCTGTCCCCGCTCATCGCAACATCGAACTCCAATAGCTTGACACCGCAGGAAAGTGCGAACTCAAATCCCGCCAAGGTGTTTTCCGGCAGAATTCCACGTGCCCCACGATGACCGATGATGCGGATGGTTCGGGTATCGCCCGAAAATGCCTTGATCTGAGGAAATCTCATCCGAGTCACATTCGTTTCTCGGTTGCAGGGTCAAACAGATGCACCAAATCCGGATCGATCGAAAACCGCCGAGTTTTCCCTTGATTGATGGTTGTATGTCCCGGAACGGACGCAATCAGTTCTTGATCTGAGTTTTGCAGGCGCCCGTGCAAAAGGGTGTTGGCTCCTAGTTGCTCCAGGAGATCAATTTCCAGTGCGATAGGCCCACCTTCATTCGGGATCAGATGTTCAGGGCGCAGGCCAACGATTGTTTCGCCAGTGAACTGTGTGCCCAACGGAATCGCCGCGTTATTCGGTAAGATAGCCTGACCTTCATCAACCTTGACCTTTACGAAGTTCATGGCAGGACTTCCAATGAAGCCGGCGACAAATATCGATTCCGGTTTGTCATATAGTTCGATTGGTGTTCCGAACTGTTCCACATAACCGCCATTCAACACCATGAGCCGATCTCCCAAGGTCATGGCTTCGACCTGATCGTGAGTCACGTAGATCGAGGTAACACCTAGCCGTTGTTGCAGCTTTCGGATTTCCAAACGCATCTGTACTCGCAACTTGGCATCCAGATTGGAAAGCGGTTCGTCAAACAGGAAAACCTGCGGATCTCTGACGATCGCCCGACCCATGGCGACACGTTGGCGCTGTCCGCCGGACAACTGACGCGGCTTCCGGTCAAGGTACTGTCGGATCTCAAGAATGTCCGCAACGTCTTCGACCCGACGGGCAATTTCGTCTTTCGGCAGTTTGCGGATCTTAAGGCCGTAGGAGATGTTATCTCGCACGGACATATGCGGATACAGGGCATAGTTCTGGAAAACCATTGCAATGTCGCGTTGCGCGGGTTCCAGATCATTCACGCGTTGATCTCCGATGCGGATTTCGCCTGATGTCACGGTCTCCAGTCCGGCAATCATTCGCAAAAGGGTGGACTTACCACAGCCCGAAGGGCCGACGATGACGATAAATTCGCCATCAGCAATCTTTCCTTCGATGTGGTGCAACACTTCGGTCTGCCCATAGGATTTGACGAGGTCTTTTAGGTGGATTTCAGCCATTGTGGGCACCCTACTTATCTGTTTCCGTCAAGCCCTGAACAAAGAGCCTTTGCATCGCGATAACGACGATAATCGGTGGGATCATCGCCAACAGCGCGGTCATCATGATGATGTTCCAAAGCGGCGTTTGTTCGGCGGCTTCAAGCATCTGCTTTATCGACATCACGATTGTGGTCATCGATGTGTCGGTTGTAATCAGCAGCGGCCACAGATACTGGTTCCAGCCGAAAATGAAGAGAATTACGAACAAAGCCGCAATATTCGTCCGCGACATCGGCAGTAGAATGTCCCAAAAGAAACGCATCGGGCCTGCACCGTCGACGCGTGCACTTTCCAGCAATTCGTCGGGTACCGTCAGAAACACCTGCCGGAACATGAATGTAGCCGTTGCCGACGCGATCAACGGGATCGACAACCCCCAGTAACTGTTCAGCATTCCAAGATTGGCGACAACTTCGAAAGTAGGAAGAATCCGTACTTCGACCGGCAGCATCAAGGTGATGAAGATTAGCCAGAAACTCAGCATGCGGAACGGGAACTTGAAATACACGATGGCAAAGGCCGATAGTAGTGAGATTGCGATTTTGCCGATCGCTATCATCAGGGCCATTGCCAGGCTGTTAAGCAACATCAGCCATACAGGGGCTATTTCGGTTCCTCGCAGACCTGCCCCGAACAACGTTTGTTTGAGGTTTTCCCATAGGTAACTCCCCGGCAGTAGAGGTAGAGGGGCTTGGCTCATGCGCAATTCGCTGTGAGTTGCCGCAACAAAGGTGATCCATACAGGTAGCGCAATGGCGACGACGCCCAGGATCAGAACGATGTGGGTGACCAGATTTGTGATAGGCCGGTTCTCGATCATCAGTATTCCACCTTTCGCTCGACATAGCGGAACTGGATCACAGTCATGGCGATGACAAGAACCATCAGGATGACCGACTGCGCCGCCGACCCCCCAAGATCGAGGCCTACGAAACCATCATTGAATACCTTGTAGACAAGAATTGTGGTTGACGTTCCGGGGCCTCCTTGTGTGACTGCATGGATAATCCCGAAGGTTTCAAAAAAGGCATAGACCATGTTGATCACCAGCAAGAAAAAAGTCGTGGGTGAAATCAGTGGGAAAATAATTGTCCAGAAACGGCGCGATGGGCCAGCGCCGTCGATTGCTGCAGCTTCGATAACACTGTTCGGGATCGACTGCATCGCCGCAAGATAGAACAGAAAGTTATAGGCAACCTGTTTCCACGCGGCGGCTAAAATAACAAGAAACATGGCTTGTCCGCCGCTCAGGTAATGGTTCCATTCGATTCCGACGAATTCAAGGAGGTATGGTAAGATACCCAACGTGGGATTGAACATAAAAACCCAAAGCGCGCCCGCCAGAACCGGAGCAACGGCATAGGGCCAGATCAGCATCGTACGATAGAACAAGGCGCCGCGCAGCACCCGCTGGGCAAATCCTGCCAAGAACAACGCAAAGATCATCGAAAGCGCCGCGACGGCCAACGAGAAGTATGCGGTCCGCCAGAACGTCGCAATGTAACTTTTGTCTGACCAGAGCAGTTCATAATTTTCCAGCCAAACGAATTCAGTTCCGAGACCAAACGCGTCTTCGATGAGAAACGATTGATAGACTGCCTGGCTGGCGGGCCAAATGAAAAACACCAAGGTGATGACAAGCTGCGGCGCCACAAGGAGATAGGGCAGCGGCGACGTCGGGAAATGCACGCGCTTCAGCATGGCGGACTCCAGATGGCGTCAGACCCCGCAGGGCATTACCCTGCGGGATCAACAAGTTGTATAGTATCAGTTTGCCGTGCGTTCGAATTTGCGCAGCAGATCGTTGCCGCGTTCCACAGCCGCATCAAGCGCCTCGGCGGCGGATTTGTTGCCAGCCCAGACTTCCTCCATCTCTTCGTTGATCACGTCGCGGACCTGAACGAAGTTGCCAAAGCGCAAACCTCGGCTGTTCGGAGTTGGCGTGTTTAGGCTGAGCTGCTTGATTGCGGTATCTGTGCCAGGATTCGCATCATAGAAACCCTGTTCTTTGGACAAAACATAAGCGGCGGTGGTGATCGGAACATATCCGGTCTCCTGATGCCACCACGCCTGCACTTCGGGCGAGGACAGGTATGTCAGGAACTTGGCGACGCCGGGATATTCGGCTTCGTCCCGCCCACTCAGAACCCACAAGGTTGCGCCACCGATGATCGAGTTTTGCGGCGCGTCGGAAACCGACGTGTCCAGCGGCAACATTGTCTGGCCAAATTCGAACTCAGCTTGTGATTTGATCGAGCCGTAATAGGCTGACGAGTTCATCCACATTCCGCATTCGCCATTTGTGAACATTGGCAAGCTGTCGCCGCGACGCCCGCCATACACGAACAAGTTGCCGTCGGACATGGACGCGATGTCGTCCAGACGCGCCGCGACTTTTTCGTTGTTGAAGGTGAATTCGGTGTCAAACCCGGCAAAGCCGTTTTCCTTTGTGCCGATCGGCATATTGTGCCATGCCGAGAAGTTTTCGATCATAACCCAGGATTGCCATCCAAAGGAAAGCCCGCATTTCATGCCGTTGTCGACCAGCTTCTGAGCCGTCTCCTTGACTTCGTCCCAAGTGGCGGGAACCGAAGCACCGGCTGCATCCAGCGCATCCTTGTTGTACCAAAGGACAGGCGTGGAGCTGTTGAACGGCATTGAAAGCAGTTCGCCCTCAGGAGTTTGATAATAGGACACCACCGCCGGCAGATAGTCGCCGCCATCAAACGGTTCACCGGTATCGTTCATCAGTTGTTCCACGGGATAAATGGCGCCCTTTGCGGCCATCATGGTGGCAGTGCCAACTTCGAACACCTGAACGATTGCCGGGTGCTCCTTGGCGCGGAAGGCCGCAATCGCAGCGGTCATGGTTTCAGTATAGTTTCCCTTATATACAGGGACGATCTTGTAATCACTTTGCGTCGCGTTGAAGTCCTCTGCAATCTTGTTGACCCGCTCTCCGTTTGTGCCGCCCATGGCGTGCCACCACTGAACTTCGGTCTGAGCCAGCGCGGTCGTTGCCATCGCCGCTGCTATGGAAGACGCTACAAAAATGGATTTGACAGACATTGTTACCTCCCGATGCGTATGTATGACACAGCATTTGAGCAACTAAACCAATAATGCAAGCAAAAGTTTTTTGACAAATAATATAACAAAATATTATCCACAAAGCATCGATACCTGGCACAGGTGGACGGATGAAATTCAAACTCAGGCAACTCGAAGCCTTTCAAGCAGTGGCGCAGACCGGATCGATGACCCGAGCTGCACAAGTGCTGGAAGTATCGCAACCTGCGGTAAGTCGACTATTGTCGGATTTTTCAAAAACCGTGGCTGTAGATCTGTTCGTTCGCGAAGGCGGGCAATTGGTCCCAACCAGTGAAGCGAGGTACCTGTTATCCGAGGTTGGACGCATCTTTGACAGTTTGCGCCATTTGGAAGATCTCAACCGAGACCTGTCGGAGCGCACCGCTGGTCACTTGAGAATTGCGTGTCTGCCGGGGTTTGCCACCAGTCATCTGCCTGCTGTTCTTGCCGACTTCTTGAAAGAAAGACCCGGTGTAACGGTAACGCTGGAACCAGATCGGCCAGAGCGCATCCTTGAGTGGATTGTCGGAGAGCAATACGATTGCGGTATCACTGACGGATTTACTGGACACCCCACTGTTGAAAGCGAAGACATAAAAATTCGAACAGTTTGTGTCGTCCCTGAGTGGCATCCTCTAGCCGAAAGAGAAATCATCAACCCGATCGATCTGCAAGCCGAGAAAATCATCCACACTCGTCGGGACAGTAACTTTTTTGGCCATCTGTCGACGGCCTTTGCAGATTATGGAGTGCTGGTCAATTCGTGGATTGAAGTTCGACAATTCACCACCGCCTGTATGTTTGTCAGTCAAGGGCAGGGGGTTTCTGTTGTATCGTCTCTGGACGCCGAACCATTTCGCGGAAAAGGATTGGAAATACGGGAGTTCGAACCCAACGTTCCACATCGGCTTTCGATCCTAAAGCCAATTGCGGGAAGCAGGTCATTGCTGGCTTTGGATTTTTTGGATGCTTTTGTAGAAAGCCTTTCACCGTTCCGGTGTGCTGACGAGTATAGTGCGCGAACCCGCACAAGCGGGCGCTCAGGAAAGCCAGCGGGGAAATAGTGTCAGTGGTGGCCCCAATGGCTTTGCGCCAAAAGTGCGGCTTCGGTGCGATTCCGGACATGCAGCTTTTGTAAGATTGCAGTCATATAGTGCTTAACAGTTTTTTCTTGCAGATCGAGGGCCAACCCGACTTCCTTATTGCTTTTTCCCTGCGAGACCAGCCGCAAGATGTCTTCTTCCCGTTTCGACAATGTACCAATGGGGTTGGCCCGTTCAACTGGTTGGCGCGGACGGTTCATCCGAGTCAGAACCTTGGCGGCCAGGGAGGGTGCAACATAGCTGCGGCCCGCTACCAAATCTGTCAAGACCCGGATCAACTCACGCGAGCCAACTCCTTTGAGCACATAGCCTGAAGCACCGGCAGAAAGTGCCGCCAGAATAGAGTCATCATCTTCGGAAACTGTGAGCATGGCAACCAACGCCTTGTGTTCACCCTTGGCTATTTGGGTCAGAGCCCATTGCCCCCCGTCCGGCATGGACAGATCAAGCAAGACCAGGTCGGGCTTCAGACTGGAAGTCAATTCTACGGCTTCCTTTCCGGTCGTCGCTTGCCCGACGACTTCGAAATCCTTGCTTTCGTCCAAGGTGCGGGCAACGCCTTCGCGAAACAGCGGGTGATCATCGGCCAATACGACGCGGGTTTTGATCATCTGTGATCTCCTGTTTCAAACATCATGCAAATCTCGCCGCCGCCTTCCTGTCGGTTTGATGTGCGGAAAGTGCCGCCAAGGCTTTCAACGCGGTCGCGCAATCCGCTTAAGCCAAGGCCGAGACTGGGACCATCCGGTCCGAACCCTGTGCCGCGATCCCTCACGGCAAGTGACAACGACTGCTTGTCGCATTTCATTTGGACTTCCAAGCCGGTTCCGCCACCATGGCGCGAAGCATTATTCAGGCCTTCCTGGACAAAGCGATATATACAGATCCTTTCCGCTGGAGATGCATGGAAACTTTCACATTCACATAGAACAGAAACGTCGTGTTCCGAACGGTTCTCATGAGCGCTGACAGCTTTTGCGACAACGTCACAAAGCTGGATATCAGCGATATTGGGCAAAGACAGGCCCTGCGATATGAAACGTACTTCTTCCATGGCCTGTTTCAAGGCCTCGTTGACACCATCAAGTTCGGAACGAGCAGCATCATCGGTTTGCTTTTCGCGCAAATCGTCAAGGCGCAGAGCCGCGAAAGCCAGATATTGCGCCGGACCATCATGCAAATCGGCTCCGATCTGAAGTAGCGCGTGCTCTGTACTGGCCGCCGATCTGGCCGCCGCTTCTTGAACCCGTCGACGCAGATCGAGATTGCGTGCGGACAAAGCTCGTAAATCCCGGAACTGCGAATTCAATCCTGCGCGTTGGCGCTCTATCGTGCGGCTGCCGCGGCGCACGATCAGGTATAACGCAGCTCCGATAGCCGATATGACACCAACCACAGTTGCCCAAGCGGTTTGGCGCGCGGCGACGAGATCGTTACGTAGCTGCGGGTTAGCCTCATAAATCTCCGCCACAGCGATAACTTCGCCGGTCCATACCTCATGGATCGGGGAATAGACCTCCAACAAAGGTAGGCCAAGCGCACTTTCGTTTTCAGCCTCTTCGTCACCAACTTCCTCGAATTCACCGCTCACTTGGCCTTGCCAAGCTGCTTTCAAGGGCGGGGTGACTTCAAACACTCGGTTGATCAGACTGCGGTCTGATGCTTCGACAACGCGCCCGCCTTTTTTCCAGATTTTGTAGGATACGATGCGCTCACCAAGCGGTGTGTTATTGAAAATTTCATCCAGAGCGCGCTGAGCGTTTTCAGACAGCTCATCGCTGTCGGCAAGCTGTTGCGAGATCGGAGAGACAAAGCTCTCCATATAAAGCGCGGTTGCGTTTGCGGTATTGCGGACGACGCTTTCTTCGATCCGGCGAGTGACTATTGCTCCGACGATAAGGGCTGCGAAGACCAACACCACGCCTCCAGTAAGACCAAATTGAGTGGCCAAAGACATATTCTGCCATAGCGAGGCATATCGCCGAATGATTGTCATATACCCATAATCCTCAACACGTCCGACAAGAAAAGGGACTTTGGTCGGAATGTGCGACCGACTGTGGCCATCGATCAGGCGTCCGGTTTTGATCCAGGTTATTCTTGTGATTCCTGATCATAAGGCCCTGCGAGATCTTGAGGCCGGGTAACAATCGTCTCCGTTGTGATTGTTTTTTGTTATTTTCGTTCCAATAACGCGGAGTCTCGGTCGCTTCCATTGCTCTGTGAAAAATCCCGTACGAATGAGGTTGATATTGGATACAATATACTAAAAACATCATACAGTTTCCCCGTCAGCGAATGTGACCGGGAAGTTGCCTGAATTCTGATGTGCTGAAGCGATCAGAAATAATAACAAGGGAGTAAACAATGAAATCCAAGATTTTAGCGGCAACTGCCGCAATAGGACTGATGGCGGGACCAGCTCTTGCGGGCGGAACGCTTGTCTATTGCTCAGAAGGTTCACCGGAAGGGTTCGACCCGGCGTTGTTCACGGCGGGCACCACGTTCGACGCCTCATCACACCCCATCTATAACCGCTTGATGGAGTTCGAAACCGGAACCACCAACGTAATTCCGGGACTGGCTGAAAGCGTCGAAGCCAGCGATGACGGTCTTGAATACACATTCACGCTGCGAAAGGGCGTCAAATTCCATTCGAATGACGAATTCACACCCACTCGCGACTTCAATGCCGATGACGTGATTTTCACGTTCGAACGTCAACGGCTTGAAGACCATCCGTTCAACAAAGTGAACGGCGGGACATGGGAATACTTCAACGGTATGGGAATGCCGGATTTGGTGAAATCGGTCGAAAAACTCGACGATCACACTGTTAAGTTCACACTGAATACGCCCGAAGCACCGTTCGTGGCCAATATGGCAATGGACTTTGCCTCCATCCTGTCTGCGGAATATGCGCAGGCAATGATGGATGCGGGTACACCAGAAAAGATCAACACCAACCCGATCGGCACCGGCCCGTTCGAAATGGTGGCGTATCAGAAAGACGCTGTCATTCGCTATCAGGCAAACGCCGACTATTGGAACGGAAAAGCCGATATCGACCAATTGATCTTTGCTATTACTCCCGATGCTTCGGTGCGCTACCAAAAGCTGAAAGCGGGCGAATGCCACGTCATGCCTTATCCAAACCCGGCTGATATTCAGGCGATGAAGGATGACCCCGCCATCAATGTGATGGAGCAGGAAGGCTTGAACGTCGGTTATCTGGCGTACAACACGACCATGGCACCCTTCGACAATCCCAAGGTCCGCAAGGCGCTGAACATGGCCATCGACAAAAATGCGATCATCGATGTCGTGTTCCAGGGTTCGGGCCAGGCAGCCAAGAACCCAATCCCCCCGACAATGTGGAGCTACAACGAAGCAATTGTCGATGATGCTTATGATCCAGAAGCTGCAAAGGCAGCTCTGGAAGCCGAAGGCGTTTCGGATCTGAGCATGAAAATCTGGGCAATGCCGGTGCAGCGTCCCTACAACCCAAATGCACGCCGCATGGCCGAACTTATCCAGGCAGACTTCGCCAAAGTCGGTGTGGATGTGGAAATTGTGTCCTACGAATGGGGCGAATACCTGTCGCGCTCGAAGGAGCTGAACCGTGACGGTGCTGTTTTGCTCGGTTGGACCGGTGACAATGGGGATCCGGACAATTTCCTGGCAGTATTGTTGGGCTGTGACGGTGTTGAAGCTTCGAACCGAGCGCAGTGGTGCCATGAGCCGTTCGACAACGTCATCAAGCAGGCCAAGCAGTCCACGGACGTAGCCGAGAGGACCAAGCTTTATGAAGAGGCCCAGGTCATCTTCAAAGAGCAAGCGCCGTGGGCCACTATTGCGCATTCGGTCGTGTTCATGCCGATGGTAAACAACGTGAAGGGCTACAAGGTTCATCCGCTTGGTGGACACATCTTCTATGGCGTGAGCGTCGAATAACCATCTGAACCTGAACCGGGGCTGCAAATGCGGCCCCGGTTCTTTTTGTCTGCGGAGACATAGCCAATGACTGATCGCCTTGCCGATTATCGTCAGGTTGCTCGCGATCTTTCGGTCGATGCGGTGGCCTTGGTGCCCGGGCCGAATTTCACGCGTGCACTTGGCCATAGTTTCATGAGCCATGAACGCCCATTCCTTGTCATCATCCCTGTACAAGGTAAACCTGCGGCCATTGTTCCTAATCTCGAACTGGACAGCTGGGATCTTGTGGGGTTCGAAGGCGACGTTTTTGATTGGAAAGATCAGACGGGGTATTCTGATGCTTTTGCGGCTCTTGCAACGCAGCGACCAATCCAAAGGGTGGCCGTCGAAGGTCAAGTGATGCGCGTTTTCGTACATCATGCGTTGATGCAAGCCTATGAAGAACTGCAGATCATTGATGGGGAGCGTGAAATTTCAGGCTTGCGGATGATCAAGTCCGCCGAAGATATTGCTGCTCTCGAAACTGCAATCGCAATTTCGGAGCGGGCTTTGTTTCGTGTTCTGGAGAATGTGCAGATCGGGCAGACGGAGAAACAAGTTGAAGCCGCATTAATACACGCTCTTTTCGCAGAGGGGGCGGATGATATGGCTTTTTCACCTATTGTAGCGGCAGGAGAAAATACGGCCCTCCCGCATGCGCACGCTCGAGAAGATTACAAGATCAAAGCAGGTGATGCTTTGTTGTTCGATTTCGGTGCGAGGAAACATGGTTTTGCCGCCGACATAACTCGGACCGTATTCGTGAAGGAAGCCTCAGATGAGGCGCGAGATGTCTATAACACCGTCCTTGCCGCAAACATGAAGGGTCTCGAAGTGACCTGCGCCGGTGTGACCGCACATCAGATTGACGATGCGGTTACAGGCGTTTTGGAGGCATCGCCTTATGCAGATCGCATTCGCACCAAAACCGGTCATGGGCTGGGGCGGGATGTTCACGAGGCACCCTATGTCATGCGCGGCAATCACACGGTTCTTCCCGCTGGAACTGTGTATACGAATGAGCCCGGCCTCTATGCAGTAGGCAAATTCGGTGTCAGGATCGAAGACGATGTTCTGGTAACCGCAGACGGCTATCGCAGCCTTACAACCTTTCCAAAAGACCTCATGGTCGTGGGACGCTGATGCTACGCTATCTATTTGCAAGATTGGGAACGTTCATTCCGACTTTCATCGGAGTGACGCTGATTTCCTTCATGTTCATCCGGATTCTGCCTGGTGATCCCATTATTGTCATGGCCGGAGAACGCGGCATGACCGAAGAACGCTATCAGGAGATGGTGGAAAAACTCGGTTTCGACAAACCGGTCTGGCAACAATACACCGATTATCTATTTGGCGTGATGCAGGGCGATCTGGGCGAAAGCTTCGTTACCAAGAAACCGGTTTGGGATGAGTTCTTTTCGCTGTTTCCGGCAACTCTGGAACTATCGATCTGTGCCATGATTTTTGCGGTCGCACTTGGTCTTCCCGCAGGAGTAATTGCCGCTGTGAACCGGGGTAAATTGTTCGACAGGCTGCTGATGTCATCGGCTTTGGTCGGCTACTCGATGCCGATCTTCTGGTGGGCACTGCTGTTGATTATCGTATTTTCGGGCAATCTGGGTTGGACGCCGGTTTCAGGCCGCATCGATTTGATATATTGGTTCGACAACGTAACTGGCCTGATGCTAGTTGACAGCTTGCTTTCGGGGCAGGAGGGCGCATTCAAGTCTGCCGTTCGTCACCTGATCTTGCCGACAATCGTTCTGGGGACAATTCCACTTGCGGTTATTGCGCGCCAGACCCGTTCGGCGATGCTTGAGGTGTTGGGCGAAGATTATATACGCACCGCCCGCGCAAAAGGTCTCAGCCCATCACGTATCAATGGTCTCCATGCGCTGCGCAACGCACTGATCCCGGTCATCACGGTGATCGGCCTTTCGGTCGGAACGCTATTGGCCGGCGCCATTTTGACCGAAACAATCTTTAGCTGGCCGGGTATCGGCAAGTGGATGGTCGACAGTATTTCACGCCGCGACTATCCCGTGGTGCAGGGCGGATTGTTGTTGATCGCAGTGATCGTAATGATCGTAAATCTAATCGTTGATGTGCTGTACGGTGTGATCAACCCCAAGATTAGGAAGCGGTAATGGCGATTCAGACAATTCAGTCACCGACTACCAGCCCGGAACGCCCAAATGCCGTGCGCGAGTTCTGGTACTATTTCCGCGAAAATCGCGGGGCAGTCATCGGTCTTTGGTTTTTTACCGCCTTTGTTTTGTGTGCGGCTCTGGCGCCATGGCTTGCGCCTTACGATCCGACGGAACAGTTTCGCGAACACATCTTGCAACCTCCCGTCTGGGCTGAAGGCGGAAGCTGGGAGTTTGTTCTGGGCACTGACCCGCTAGGGCGAGATATCCTCTCGCGCCTTATCGCCGGGTCGCGCTACTCGTTTTTTGTCGGCATCGTGGTTGTAACCATAGCAGCTTCGGGCGGAATCATTGTTGGTTTGCTCTCGGGCTTTGCGCCCAAATTCGTTGACACATTGATCATGCGGATCATGGATATCATCCTAGCCTTCCCGTCGCTGTTGCTGGCCCTGGTTCTGGTTGCGATCCTTGGTCCGTCGCTAACGAACGCCATGATTGCTATCGCGATCGTTTTGCTTCCGCATTATGTGCGCTTGACCCGCGCGCAAGCCATGTCAGAGCGGCAAAAAGACTATGTGACATCCGCGCAAGTAGCGGGCGCTGGTTTACCGCGTCTGATGTTCATAACCGTGCTGCCCAACTGCTTGGCTCCAATCATAGTACAGGCGGCGCTTTCGTTCTCGACTGCGATTCTAGACGCTGCGGCTCTGGGATTTCTTGGGATGGGTGCGCAGCCACCTACACCGGAATGGGGAACGATGCTGGCTGAGGCACGTGAATTCATTCTACGCGCATGGTGGGTCGTAACATTCCCCGGCCTTGCCATTCTCGTGACCGTACTCGCCATCAATCTTATGGGTGACGGCCTTCGCGATGCACTTGACCCGAAACTGAAGCGGAGCTGATGACATGAGCCTGTTGCGCATCCGCAATCTATCCGTCGATTTTGCCACTTCTTCGGGCCAGTTCCGGGCGGTGGACGGTGTTGACCTGACGCTCGACAAGGGAGAAATTCTGGCTATCGTCGGCGAAAGCGGTTCGGGCAAATCGGTTTCGATGCTTGCTCTGATGGGGCTTCTGCCCTGGACCGCAACGATCACCGCCGACGAAATGTCTTTTGAAGGTCTTGATTTGCGCGGGCTTTCTGCCCGAAACCGTCGCAAGATTATCGGTAAAGATCTGGCTATGATTTTTCAGGAGCCGATGTCATCACTGAACCCCTGCTTTACCGTGGGTTTCCAGATCAAAGAGGCATTGCGAATTCATTTGGGTCTGGACCGCAAGGCCTGCAAGCAACGCGCGATCGAGTTGTTCGACCAGGTTGGAATTCCGGCACCTGAAAGTCGGCTGAACGTGTTTCCGCATCAGATGTCGGGCGGCATGAACCAACGCGTGATGATCGCCATGGCGATCGCCTGTCGCCCCAAGCTGCTGATTGCAGACGAGCCGACAACTGCGCTTGATGTAACAATTCAAGCGCAAATACTTGACCTTCTGGTGTCGCTTCGGGAGGAGACAGGCATGGGGTTGGTTCTGATCACTCATGACATGGGTGTAGTTGCCGAAACGGCGGAGAGGGTGCAGGTTCAATATGCTGGGCAGAAGGTTGAGGAGCAGCCAGTCCGCGACCTGTTTCGCCACCCATATCACCCCTATACTGCGGCGCTTCTGGCAGCGCTTCCAGAGCGGGCAACTTCAAAGCTCTTGCCCTCGATCCCCGGCGTGGTGCCCGGTCAGTTTGACCGGCCAAAGGGATGTCTTTTTGCACCCCGCTGCCGCTATGCCGACGAAAAATGCAACACTGTACCGCCTAGCCCAGATCGAGCTGAATTCGGTCAAGCCCTGTGTCACTATGCTCTAACTGGCCAGAAGGAGACAGCCTGATGACCGCGCCAATCGTCAAAGCAGAAGGGCTTGCACGGTTCTATGAAGTCAAGGAGGGCTTTTTCGCGAAGGCCAAGATAGTCCGGGCACTGGCCGGAGTTGATTTCGAACTCGAGGCAGGTAAGACACTGGCTGTTGTGGGTGAATCCGGTTGCGGAAAGTCCACTCTGGCTCGACTTGTCACCATGATCGAGGAGCCTTCCTCGGGCCGCCTGGCTATCGACGGGAAGGAAGTGACCCCTGCCGTTTGGTCAGGGTTGCGCGAAACCGTTCAGATAGTGTTTCAGAACCCCTACGGTTCGCTCAACCCGCGCCAGAGAATCGGAACTATCCTGATGGAGCCGCTGGTTATCAATCGCCCCGACATTTCCGCTCGGGATCGAGAGGCGAAGGCACGGGAGATGATGGATCTGGTCGGGCTGCGCCCAGAACATTTCGACCGCTTTCCGCATATGTTTTCCGGTGGGCAGCGACAGCGCATCGCCATTGCTCGCGCATTGATGCTGGATCCACGCATTCTGGTACTGGATGAACCTGTCTCGGCTTTGGATGTATCGATTCAGAGCCAAATCCTAAACCTTCTGGTGGAATTGCAAGAACGACTTAATTTGGCTTATCTGTTCATCTCGCATGATCTGTCGGTGGTAAAACATTTCGCCGACGATGTGATCGTCATGTATTTGGGCCGTGCCGTCGAGAAAGCCAGCAAAGAGAATCTGTTTGCCGCACCCAGGCATCCTTATTCCAAGGCGCTTCTTTCAACCACCCCGCGTGCGGATCCGGAGGCAAAGAAAGACCGGATCAAGTTGGAGGGTGAATTGCCGTCCCCAATGAATGTTCCTCCCGGTTGTGCATTTGCACCGCGCTGTTGGAAGGCGACTGATGAGTGCCGCGCCCAAGCACCGCAGATGGAGGGCAATGCGCATCAAGTGGCCTGTTTCCATCCATTGTAAAAGCAATGGTCAGCTTTTGGTGAAGTTCCTGAGCTGCTGAGCCAGAGAATGCTTGGCGCCGAGTATATGCGCGGCCGTCAACTCACCCGCCGCCTTCGAGTCGCCACGTTGACAGGCATCCAGGATTGCCTGATGTTCGCGCGCCGCTCTCGAAAACCCATCGCTAAGTACCATCTGCGCCCTGAGAAAACGATCGATTCTGTCCATCGAGTTACTGATAACGCTCAAGTGGTAGGGCAGGCCGCTCGGTTCATATAAAGTCGCGTGAAAGCGCCTGTTTAGGTCACCATATTCCATCGCATCTGTTGTCTGGTTTGAAAGGGTTAGAAAAGACTGTGCTTCTTCCAAGATATTTTCTGACATGTTTGGAACGGCTTTGCGAATGATTTCGGGTTCCAGCAATGCTCGAAAGTCGAAAATCTCGCCTGCCTCATCCAGCGACATTCCTGCCACGACCGCGCCACGATAACGTTCGGTTTTGACCAGACCTTGTTGTTCCAGCATGGTCAACGCCTCGCGCACTGGTATACGGCTGGTGTTGAACAACTTGGCAATTTCATCCTGCCGCAACGGCTCGCCATCTTTCAAGGCGCCTTCAATGATCGCTTTGCGTATGGCATTGCACACGATTGTCGCCGTTGATGCAGTCTTGCCGATGTCAATCGCTGGAATCTTTGCCATTGTTCATTTCTTCAGGACCTACGGTTTGTCGCCCGATGCACGTTTCGGAAGCAGCTACAGGAAGCTGCTTCAAGATGCATATAATATTTTCGCAATACTTTCGGCAAATTTTGTGTGCCGGTGCCGCCTCAGAGACGCGGCATCTTAAGTTAACGTCCTTGCTAGACTCATGGTGCGATCTGTTTATGGTCGTTGGGAAACTCGACCGGCGCATTGCGAGGAGACAAGAAATGGATGCTAAACCCGCCACCATCAAACTCGACAAACCTGGTCGTGGTCGTATTTACGATTCGATTCTTGAAACGATCGGCAACACACCTTTGGTGCGACTCGGCCGTTTGGCCGAGGAAGCCGGCTGTCGAGCCAATGTGTTGGTCAAGTTGGAATGTTTCAATCCGATTTCCAGCGTCAAAGACCGCATCGCTGTCGCTATGCTTGAGGAGATGGAACAAGACGGCACCATAAGGCCCGGTAGTGTTATTGTTGAGCCAACATCGGGTAACACCGGTATCGGGCTCGCCTTTGCTTGCGCCGCAAAAGGGTATCGTTGCATCCTGATAATGCCCGACAGTTTTTCGATCGAGCGTCGTAAGCTCATGAAGTTCTTCGGCGCGGAACTGGTGTTGACCCCTCGTGAAAAAGGGATCAACGGCGCTATAGAGAAGGCCAATGAGATCATTGCCGAAACCGAAGGCGCAGTCATGCCATGGCAATTCGGCAATCCAGCCAATCCAGCCATACATCGCCGCACAACCGCTGAAGAGATTTGGGCGGATACTGGTGGTAAAGTGGACGTGGTAGTCATGGGCGTCGGAACTGGCGGCACGTTGACTGGCGTCGGACAAGTCCTCAAAGAACGCAAACCTGAAATAAGGATCATGGCGGTCGAGCCCGAGCTCAGCCAGGTTTTGTCAGGAGGAACACACTCACCTCACATGATTCAGGGTATCGGAGCAGGATTCGTACCCGATATTCTCGATATGGCATTGATCGATGAAGTCCTTTTGGCCAGCAATGACGATGCAATGAATACCGCCCGACGTGCTGCCCGGCTTGAAGGAATTCCGGCAGGTATATCGTCGGGAGCTGCTCTAGCTTGTGCTCTGCGAGTTGCAACAAGGGATGACATGGTGGGTAAAACTTTGGTCACCGTGCTCCCAAGCGCGTCGGAGCGCTATATATCAACGGCCTTGTTTGAAGGTTTGGGAGACGACTAATCTCGAAAACTTTGACCGGCCTTGGCCCCCCCTTTTCTATTCCACTCTGCGCCGAACTGAGTACCACGCACCCGCAAAGGTCATCGTAAGCGAGCTAAATGGGGTCAGCATGCATCTGCTTTGCGGATTGGGCCTGCTCTCAACCAGAATGTGGTAGTTTGCAGGGGCATTTCTCCGCGATTTAAACGATCATCCGAGGCCCTTCCATTTTCTTCACTTATTGTGGTGTCATTTTGGCGGTGTAGTTGGTTGTTACCGGATCCAAACACTTGCGGAACTTCCGCTAAACTGTCCTGAGCCGACTGCGGCAATACCCTCCGCCCTCTCTTCGAGCAGGATAGGAACTTTAGGGTCCTTGACGGTCGAACGCCTGCTCCAAGGTGATCATCATTATACCACATAGATGAGCGGCACGGTCGCTGGTTTCAGATTCTGGTTCGGGATACCGCATTGAATTTGCACGGTGAACTTCCCTATGAGTTACGTGACCAGGGTGTTTCGTATGGGTGCCGACAAATACTATTGGAGTTTGATTTAAAAATAGGTAAGCTGGTACCAAAATACAATTATAACAGGAGGTGCCATTCCAATGTCGCAGGATCTCAACATCGGGACATCAACCCGCAGGTCAATAAAAGTGGATCAAGCCCGAACCGTAGACTTCATGGGAGAAGACTGTCGAGTCTATGCGACACCCTCTCTGGTGCGCGATATCGAGGATATCTGTCGGGATCTGATCGTCGAGCATGTGCCTGCGGGGCAAGATTCCGTCGGTACCGTTGTCTCGATTGCTCATACCTCACCCACGTTGCTGGGTATGGAGGCGACGATCACCGTCACCGTCACCGAAATTGATGGGCGAAGAGTTGTCTTTGACATCAGCGCGGCGGACTCAATCGACAGCATATGTAAAGGCCGCCATGAACGCTTCATCGTAGACGTAAACATGACCCGGGAAAAGCTCCGCCGGAAAACTGCCGCTCTTACGGAGAGTTGAGGAATTCGAGCCATGAGTATTTCATCGAGATCGGTGACCGAAAGCGTTCCATCTTATTGCTATCAGTGTGTTGCCGGGCCAGACCTGATGAAAGTTGACGTCATGGACGGCGTACCAGTCCAAGTTCGGCCGAACGGAGAGGCGGCTTTGGTACACCCTGCCCAAGGCAAGGTCTGCGTAAAGGCCTTTGGATTGATCCAGAAGACCAACAACCCCAATCGAATTCGGACCCCGATGATCCGCACCAATCCTAGAAAGGGCAGGGATCAAGACCCAGGTTTTCTGCCGGCTACTTGGGAAGAGGCGCTGAAACTGATCTGCGGCAAGCTTAACGAAGCCCGGGAAAAGGGCCTCAAGGATGAAAGCGGTTTCCCCCGAGTGGCAGCCAGTTTTGGCGGAGGCGGAACCTCCACTGTCTACATGGGCACCTTCCCGGCATTTCTAAAGGCGTGGGGACCCATCGACATGAGCTTTGGCAGTGGACAAGGCGTCAAATGTTATCATTCTGAGCACTTGTACGGTGAGTTCTGGCACAGGGCGTTCACAGTGTCCCCGGATACGCCGTTGGTCGAGATGATCATTTCTTTTGGTGCCAATGTCGAGGCCTCAGGCGGGGTCTGCGGCGTCCGCCGTCATGCGGATGCCCGGGACCGCGGCGTCAAACGAGTTCAGGTCGAACCGCATCTTTCAGTTACTGGCGCTTGCTCCGCAGAATGGTTGCCAATTCGCCCAAAAACGGATCCGGCCTTTATGTTCGCGCTACTGCACGTGTTACTACACGAGGTTGAGCGGCATCAGTTGGATGTACCTTTCCTGAAAGAACGCACCTCCTCACCCTATCTGGTGGCGCCAAACGGATTTTATCTCCGAGACCCAGAAA
Source organism: Ruegeria sp. YKSF57 (assembly GCF_059612585.1). Taxonomy (NCBI): domain Bacteria; kingdom Pseudomonadati; phylum Pseudomonadota; class Alphaproteobacteria; order Rhodobacterales; family Roseobacteraceae; genus Ruegeria; species Ruegeria sp. YKSF57. The sequence continues at coordinate 19,677 of NZ_JBXWQW010000041.1, forward strand.
CTCAAAAGCCCCTAATTTGGGATGTCAGATCGAAGCGCGCAGTTGTGTTTGATACTCAGGATACTGATCCGGCGTTGGACGGAGAATTTGTGATCTCCGGCCTGGAAATCGGACCGGATGACAAAAAGTGGTTGCATGACGATGTGACCTGCAAGACTGCCTTTTCCCATCTCGCCGATCATATCAAACCCTACAGCCCAGAATGGGCAGCTGAAATTTGCGATGTGTCAGCTGCGACGATCCGCAAAACAGCGTTGGATTATCTTGCGCACGCCCATGTAGGTGAAACGATCGAGATCGATGGGCGAATGATGCCGTTCCGGCCTGTTGCGATCTCGTTAGGCAAAACCGTTAGCAACGGATGGGGCGGATATGAATGCGCCTGGGCCCGTACGTTGATGGCAGTTCTGATTGGTGGTCTGGAAGTGCCTGGCGGCACCTTGGGAACCACGGTTCGGTTGAACCGCCCGGCGGACAACAGATGGTCCAGCGTCGTTCCCGGTCCGGACGGGTTCATGAATTACCCGATGAATCCGACCCGCAAAGGTGAGTTCCTTGAAAACTCAGGATCACGCCATGCGCACAGTACGCTTATTCCGCTGGCCGCGAATTCTCCATGGTCACAGGCGCTCGGGCCGACGCATTTGGCATGGATGGCGCAAATGCAGGGATTCGAGCATCTACCGACGCCAACACTCCCGGATGTGTGGTTTGTTTATCGGACCAACCCGGTCATTTCCTTTTGGGACACCGCCGCTATCGGCGATGTGATCGCGAAATTCCCGTTTACCGTCTGTTTTGCTTACACAAATGACGAAACCAACCACATGGCCGATGTGTTATTGCCGGAATGCACCGACCTTGAAGGATTGCAGTTGATACGGATCGGGGGCTCGAAATACGTTGAGCAGTTTTGGGAGCATCAGGGCTTTGCGCTTCGCAGTCCGGCATCGAAACCAATGGGAGAGGCGCGGGATTTTACGTGGATTGCAACTCAACTGGCAAAAGGCACGGGACTGCTTGAAGAATACAACAGTGCCATCAACAAGGGCGCCGCCGGGGTTCGGTTGTTCGGTCAGAACTATGACTTTTCGCTGGATTCCACTGACGAACATTCTGTTGAGGACATTTGGGACAAGGCCTGTCGCGCTGCCAGTGCAGAGCTTACGGACGGGGCTGAAAGTCAAGGCTTGGACTACTATCGCAAGCATGGTTTCCGCACCGTACCTTTCGCCAAGGAGCGCTGGTACCTTTATCCTGCGATGGTGGAGAAGGGCCTGAGGTTCGAACTGCCCTATCAGGAGCGCTTGTTACGCATTGGACAAGAACTGAGCACCAGATTGCACGAAATGGGCATTACCTGGTGGGACCGGCAACTGAAAGAATACGAAGCGTTGCCTCATTTCCAAGACCTCCAGAACATATGGGAGCGGGCGATCGAGGCGCAATACAGTGTCAAAATCGGTGATTATCCGTTCTGGCTGCTTTCGACGCGGTCAATGCAGTATTCCTGGGGCGGAAATGTCGGCATCCAGATGATCCACGAGGTCGCATCCAATGTAGCGGGCCACGGCGGTGTGGTCATGAACCCGCAGGCAGCCGCAAGATTGGGACTGTCCGAGGGCGACCGGGTCGAAGTGTACTCGCCGGTGGGCAGTACGAATGGCGCGGTAATACTGCGCAATGGAATTCGTCCCGACACGCTGCTCATGATAGGTCAGTTCGATCATTGGAAAACGCCTTTTGCAAAAGATCTGAAAACACCCAGCATGAACGGCTTGGTTCCGATGTCGCTGGATCTGACAGATGCGACTGGTTCGGGTGCCGATCTTGTTCGGGTGGCGGTCAAAAAAGTGGAGAATGATGTCGCGAGGGCGGGAAGATGACAACCTGGACCATAGTCGCTGACCTCAATCGCTGTGTCGGCTGTCAGACCTGCACATCGGCTTGCAAGCACGAAAACGCAACCGCGCCGGGTGTACAATGGCGCAAGGTTCTGGATTTCGAAACCGGCGAATATCCGGAGGTCCACAGGGCATTTCTGCCAGTTGGGTGCATGCACTGCAAAAACCCGTCTTGTCTGGACGCCTGTCCATCGACAGCAACGCGAAAGCGTGAAGATGGCATAGTTACGATTGACTATGATCTGTGTATCGGCTGTGCGTTTTGCGCGGTGGCCTGCCCGTATCAGGCCCGTTTCCGTGTTGACAAGCCGACCTCGGCTTATGGTGGAAAACCGATGCGACACGAAACCAAGCGCGAGGACCTGTCTCGGCTGGGTGTATCGCAGAAATGCACGTTTTGCGTCGACCGCATTGATGCTGGGCTCGCCGCTGGATTGGTTCCTGGTGTAGATATGGAAGCGACGCCCGCATGTGTGGCGTCCTGTATCTCTGGTGCATTGCAAATGGGCGATCTGGACGAGCCGGAAAGCAATGTCTCGATGCTTCTGCGCACCAATCGGCATTTCCGGATGCACGAATACCTCGGGAACGGCCCCAATATATACTACCTGTACGATGGCGACATCAGCGAGGTCTGCTTGCCGGATGACGTGTCGATGGTGGCAGAACCAGTAGGGCTGGCTTCGGTGTCTCCGAAGTTGCAGACATACTGGGACTGGCGCGCGGCCGTAAATTTCATATGCGGTGGAGCCGGAACCGGACTGTTTGCTGCAGCAATGGTTGCGGGGTTGTTTGGATCGCTGCTTTGGCCCGCAATCATTGCCGCAATGCTCATGGTTGCGATCGGTCTGCTGTCCATATGGTTCGAGATTGGTCGACCGTGGCGGTTCTTGAACGTGTTTCTTAATGCCCGGACAAGCTGGATGACCCGCGAGGCGATGGCAGCGGTGCCATTCTTTGGATTTGGTGGGCTGTCATGGCTCTTGGGTTCGCCGGCTCTTGGGGTATTGGCGGCCATAAGTGGGCTTTTCTTTCTCTATTGCCAGGCCCGCATCCTGCGCGCCGCGAAAGGAATTCCAGCTTGGCGTCACCCTGCCGTCGAACCACTGATCCTGGCGTCCGGGTTGGCTGAAGGTATCGGAGTTTTCACGGTTCTGCTACTTGCCTTCGAGACAACACCGGAAGTTCACAGCGGCGTTGCAATAGCGCTTCTGATGCTGGTCGGAACACGCTTTGCCGCTTGGCGCCGGTATCGGGCCAAACTTGGTAGAAGTGGAGCCCCGGTCGGAGCGTTCAAGGCCCTCGACGAGGTGGGGGCTGGGCTGTCTGCCCTTCCGCAGGCTCTGTTCGCGGGGCTGGCGCTTTTGTCTGTTGCTGTCCCTTTGGCGCAAGGACCGGTGCTCGCTTTGGCAGGTCTCGGCGCAGCCGCAACCGGTTGGGCCTTCAAATTTGCCCTCATTACTAGGGCGGCATTCACCCAAGGTTACGCGATCAACAAGATGCCGGCACGAGGTGCGGGCAAGAGCAGCCCCGGCATCCAACCGGGTTGGCAAAAAGCCTGATCCGGAAGGCCGGAGCAGGTCGTGGTTCAGGGAGGAACGTCAACATGTTGACACTAAACCAAAATGACCCGGGCTTCATGTTCAACCGACCGGCAGAGACATTGTCGCGTGGTAGAATTTCCGAAATGCAATTGGAACGCCTGCGTTGGACGCTGGAGCGCGCATTTACTACTGTGCCCCACTACCGCGAGACATTCGACAAGGCCGGCGTCACACCCGCAGATCTCAAGAAGCTAAAAGACATCCGGAATTTTCCATTTACGGTGAAAACCGATCTGCGGAACAACTACCCGTTCAAATTGTTTTCCATGCCCTTGGAAAAGATGGCGCGCATTCATGCGTCCTCTGGTACCACGGGTCAGCCAACCGTAGTGGGATATTCCTCCGGAGACCTGAACCGTTGGTCGGACTTGATGGCGCGTTCAATGGCGGCGGCGGGCATTCGTCCGGGTGATCTGGTGCATAACGCATATGGTTATGGCCTTTTCACGGGCGGCTTGGGCGCTCACTATGGCGCTGAACGGTTGGGGTGTGTGGTCGTACCGGTGTCGGGTGGCGGTACGGAACGGCAAGTAACATTGCTCCGAGACTTTGGCGCGCGCGTCCTGTGTTCGACACCTTCCTATGCGCTGAATATTGCTGAAGTTGCCGAGAAAATGGGGGTCGATGTCGCCACCCTACCTATTCAACGCGGATTGTTTGGCGCTGAACCCTGGACCAACGAATTGCGCGCGGAACTGGATATGCGCCTGGGCATCAAGGCGGTCGATATCTACGGTCTGTCAGAGATCATGGGGCCGGGTGTCGCCTGTGAGTGCGATATTGAGCGCAATGGCCTTCACGGATGGGAGGATCACTTCCTGTTCGAGATTATCGACCCTGAAACAGAAGAGCCGTTGCCATTGGGAGAAACCGGTGAATTGGTGATCACGACCTTGACCAAGGAAGCGATGCCGGTGATCCGTTACCGTACCCGTGACATCACCCGGCTAAGCGACGAACCCTGTGCTTGTGGGCGGACGCATGTACGAATTTTGCGGGTGGATGGCCGAAATGACGACATGATGATCATACGGGGCGTAAACGTCTATCCATCACAGGTGGAGGCTGTGCTTTTGGGCTTTGATGGTCTAGCGCCACATTATCAGATCAAGTTGTACAAGGATGGTCCGCTTGACGCGATGAAACTTGAAGTTGAAGTATCACCCGCTTTTTCGCAAGACCCACAATCCAGGGAACGGAAATCAGCGGAGGTCCGGCATCACATTAAATCGACCATCGGCGTAAGTTGCGACGTAACCGTGATGAAGCCGGGAGAAATCCCAAGATCAGAAGGCAAGGCTGTACGAGTTCTGGATATGCGCTGAACACTACTCGATGGTTTACGTTAACAACAAAACTGGAGCCACAAAAAATGTGATTCCGGTTTTCCGTCATTCTCGGAAGTCAGATCTCGAAAGCCTTCTCTAGCCGGGAAAGGTCGTGTTCCTTGTTTGAAGCGCTCGCAAAATAGGGCCTGCGCCTGCCCCGGTAAAGAATGCCGGTATTCATGCCGTCGTCAGTCATGATGCGCCGGGCTGCACGGGCCGGGTCGTCGGTTTCGGGGACGCTGGCAACATGGACCTGTTTTTTCCATTTCCGCTCATCCGGCCGGAAGGTCACGCAAGGGCTGAGGATTTCGACAAATGAGAATCCGGGATGGTTGATCGCCTCGACGATGGTTTGCGTGCAGGCCTTAATGTCGCCAGAAAACTCACGGGCGACGAAATTCGCGCCCGAGGCCAGCGCGATTACCAATGGATGGAAGGGTGACAGGCCGGTGCCCCCGGGAGACAACGCGCTGTCCCAGTCAGGTTCGGTCGTCGGCGATGGCTGCCCCTTGGTCATGCCGTAAACACGGTTGTCCATGACGACATAGGTCATATCCACGTTGCGACGGCACGCATGCAGGAAATGATTGCCGCCAATCGAGAATCCATCGCCGTCTCCACTCATCGCCATCACGGTTAGGTCGGGGCGCGCAACCTTGAGGCCCGCAGCAACAGCTAGCGAGCGGCCGTGAACCCCGTGAAAACCATAGCAGTTGGTATAGGCCGGAATCCGCGAAGAACAGCCGATCCCGGATATGACGGCGATTTCTTCTGGTGGTCGCCCGAGTTTAGCTAATGCCTTGGTGATGGACATCAGAACATGAAAATCGCCACAGCCGGGGCACCAGATCGGATTGATGTCTGATTTGTAGTCGCTCGCTTTGAAACAGGGCGCGTTCATTGTGCATTCCATTCCTGAATCCGGGTAACAATTTCGTCGGGGCCGATGGTATACGGCCCCTCGCGGTTTAGCTTCTTTGCGTCGAACTTCAGATCAATATGCGCCCTTACGTGACGATAAAACTGACCCGAGAAACTCTGCTCCACAAACAGGACGCGTTTCGCCCCCTGCAGAGCCTTTTCCAGAGCATTGACCGGAAAGGGCGATATCTGCCGCAGAGCAACCAGCCGAACGGGAATCTCTTTTTCGGTTAATGCATCGACAGCTTCGCGCGCCGCGCCGGTCAGCGATCCCCAAGTCAGGACTACAGTAGTGGCGCTGCTGTCACCCTCGGTAACGCCCCAAAAGTCGCCATAGTCAAAACCTTCGATCTTGTTTCGGCGCTTCTCCATCTGTTGCTGCTGATCGAGTCTTGCCGAAGAAGGAGCGCCGCGTTCGGTATGCGTCAACCCATCAGCTGTGTACTGACCACCCGATTGACCCGGGATTGACATAGGGGAAACTCCGTCAGCGGTCACCGCGTAGCGTCTGAAGATACGCTCTGTCTCTGAGAATATCTTTCGACGGGTCAAAAAACTGACCTCTGCCGGTTTTTCGATCAGTACCCGTGACTGCCCGATGGATTGGTCCGACAACACTATAACTGGCGACTGCAGTGTTTCTGCAATATGGACCGCCCACTGCGAGGTAAAGAGGCAATCCGCGACGCTGAGCGGGGCAACGACCACATGATCCGCGTCACCGTGAAAGCCGTAGACGGCAATATTGAGATCTGATTGTTCCGACTTGGTGGCAATACCGGTCGAGGGTCCGACCCGCATGACATCGACGACGACGATCGGAGTTTCGGACGCTGCTGCCAGGCCCAGGCTTTCCATCATCAGTGAAAGTCCTGGTCCAGAAGTGGCGGTGATCGACGGAAGACCACCGAAAGAGGCCCCGATGATCATGTTGATAGACGCCAGTTCGTCTTCGGCCTGTACCAGAGTGCCTCCAATTGAAGCGAGAGCTGGGGCAAGATACTCCAAGACTTCGGTCGCTGGTGTGATCGGGTAAGCCGCAGCAAAGCGAATTCCGCCGCGAAGAGCACCGAGACCAACTGCTTCGTTTCCTGTGATCAGCCAGCGGTCAGTTGTATTATTCCTCGGTTTGGCCAGCGAAAGCTTCCGGCCGAACTGCTTCGCGCTCTCGATCCCCAATTGAATGCAGGCACCACCGTCTTCAATCGCAATCTCTCCCTTGCTGCCGAGCCTTGATGAAACGACTTTCAACACTTCATCCAATGGCAGGCCGATCAATTCCGAAACAAGACCGACCGAGACCATGTTCTCACGCCCGCCGGGTAGCGATTTTGCAAGCTCACCGATTGGGCACTGCAGGATAGTGCAATCTGTCTCGCGCACGGCCTTGGGTGGTTCTCCGGCCGCAGGATCACAGATCACCAATCCACCGGTCGCCACCGGCATGGCGCTGATGAAACGATCAGCATTTTTCCAATCGATGGCAACGAGGATATCGAACTGTTTTGACATGCAGGCGGCAGGTTCGGTCGAGAGCCGCACGAGTGCTGCCGCCTCACCGCCGCGAATTTGCGGTCCGACCGAACGGTTCAACAACCCATACCAGCCTGCCTTGCCGGCAGCTTCCAGCAAGATGGCTCCGGCAGTTATGGCGCCGGCACCTCCGCTGCCGACAATTGCAAAGGATATGTTTCTCGCATTTACAGAGGGCACATTCATTATCGGTCCTATCTGCGTTCCGGAGTGGCGATATTCTTGGTTGACCTAAAATTGGTAATAAGGTACCAATTTACAGTATTAAAGATCATAAGCGCTGTCAACAAATTGCGTGGATCGAGTACAGGAGGATCAGGATGCCAACTCGCTGGATGATGATTTCGCCGGGAGAACCGCTGGAGAAAGTCCAGTTCGATCTCGCAAAACCAGATGCTGGCGAAGTTTTGGTCGAAGTGTCGGGATGTGGGGTGTGTCACACCGATCTGGGTTATTTCTATGATGGGGTGCGCACCAATCACGATTTGCCTCTGGCCCTGGGGCACGAGATCAGCGGAACTGTTGTCGATGCCGGCGAGGGGGCGGAGCATTGGGTTGGTGAAACCGTAATCGTGCCAGCTGTCATTCCTTGCGGCGAGTGCGATTTGTGCCGCCGAGGCAAGGGCACTATCTGCAGGGCGCAAAAAATGCCTGGCAATGATATTCAGGGCGGGTTTGCTAGCCACATCGTCGTTCCCGCTCGGGGGTTGTGTCCGGTGGACCTCGACAGGTTGAGTGCCATAGGGCTGGGTCTGGCGGATGTTTCGGTAGTTGCTGATGCTTTGACGACACCATATCAGGCAGCGGTACAGGCCGGGGTATCCGAAGGCGACCTTGTGATTGTGAATGGCGTTGGCGGCGTCGGCGGCTATGCCGTCCAGGTGGCCAATGCACTCGGTGCCACAGTGGTCGCAATTGACGTCGTGACTGAAAAGCTGGAAGCAGTCAGCGAACACGGCGCTAAGTTGACCCTGAACGCCCGCGAATATGATGTGCGAAGTCTCAAGAAGACGATCCAGGAATTTGCAGCAAAAAATGCACTGAGGCCAACCGAGTGGATCATTATGGAATGCTCGGGGACAGCTGCAGGTCAAGCTGTGGCATTCAGCTTGCTGAATCATGGTGGGACAATGTGCGTGGTGGGTTTCACCATGGACAAACTCGAGGTGCGCCTATCGAACCTGATGGCGTTCCATGCTCGTCTTCTCGGCAACTGGGGGTGCCCACCAGAATTGTATCCAGGCGCGTTGGAACTCGTGATGAGCGGCAAGGTCAAGTTGATGCCGTTTGTTGAGCAGCGGTCGCTGAGCGAAATCAACGATGTATTCAAAGCCGTCCACGATGGGAAGGTCACCCGGCGTCAAATCCTCGTGCCCGAGATGTAAAGGAGATTAGTCATGAACTATGCCACGTTTGATTTTGTTTCGCACGATTTGGTTTCGGACGTCACGCGCGAGGGAATAACCGACAAAGTGATCTTTGAGAAGCGTCCTGCCAAACTGCCGGACGGCACGGTCGCTGACGGCCTCTACAACGCATGGATCATTCTGAACAACCCGGCCCAGTACAACTCGTACACGACCGATATGGTCAAGTCTGTGATCCTTGCGTTCCGGGCAGCATCCAACATGCGCGACGTGAATGCGGTCGTTTTCACCGCGGCGGGCGACAAGGCGTTCTGCACCGGAGGAAACACTAAGGAATATGCCGAATACTATGCCGGGCGGCCTGAAGAGTATCGGCAATACATGCGTTTGTTCAACGACATGGTGTCAGCCATTCTCGGCTGCGACAAGCCAGTAGTATGTCGCGTGAACGGGATGCGTATCGGCGGCGGGCAAGAAATTGGCATGGCATGTGATTTCTCGGTTGCCTCCGACCTTGCACGGTTCGGGCAGGCCGGGCCGAAACACGGTAGCGCCGCGATTGGTGGTTCGACTGACTTTCTGCCTCTGATGATCGGTTGCGAGATGGCGATGAATTCGGGCGTACTGTGCGAAAGCTTCTCTGCGCATGAGGCAATGAGGCTGGGAATCCTCTCCGATATTGCCCCGGCTTTGAGGGTTGATGGCAAGTTCGTGCCAAACCCCTTGGTGGAAACCAGGATGGTGACTGACGAATGGGGTCGTATTATGCATGGCAAGCCCAAAACAGGTGAAGCGCTGGCTGAAGGCAAGGCGTTGATGAGCAAAGGCGAGGTGGATCTGGGCGAGTTGGATAGAAAGGTTGACGAGCTTTGCGGGAAATTGCTGCTGACCTTCCCAGGCTGTACCACCAAGTCCGTCGAAGAGCTTCGCAAACCCAAGCTCAACGCCTGGAATATGAACAAGGAAAACGCGCGCGCTTGGCTTGGTCTGAACATGATGTCCGAAGCCAACTTAGGTTTTCGCGCATTCAATGAAGGCAATCGTGAAGTCGGGCGAGAAGTGGATTTCGTTCAACTGCGCAGAGAACTGGCCGATGGCGCCAAATTCACGCCCGACTATATCGACAGCATGATACCGGGGGTGCGCAAATGAGCGCTGTTGTTGCAGAAAACAGCGCGGTTGTCGGTGAGATGTTCGCCTTGGACGGTTCTCTTCTTCGGGTCCGTTTGAACCGCCCCAAGGCCAATATTGTCGATGCAAAAATGATCGCGGCACTGGATAGAGCCTTGGCGGCTCAACAGGACAATCGTGACTTGGTTGCTGTGCTTGTCGAGGCCGAAGGCCCACATTTCAGCTTCGGTGCGTCCGTGGAAGAGCACCTTCCCGAAAGCTGTGCACAAATGTTGAGATCATTGCACGCGCTGGTTCGGCGTATGCTGGAGTACCCGGTGCCGATCCTCGTTGCAGTTCGGGGGCAGTGCCTGGGGGGCGGGCTGGAGGTGGCGATGGCAGGGCATACGATCTTTGCCGCGCCGGACGCCACTCTCGGTCAACCTGAGATGATGCTTGGTGTGTTTGCCCCGGCAGCCTCTTGCCTGTTGCCGAGGCGCATTGGTCAGGCCAAGGCCGAAGATCTGCTGTATTCGGGTCGTTCGTTGAGTGGTGCGGCAGCTGGAGAAATGGGTTTGGTCGATGTGGTTACCCATGATCCTGAGGCAGCGGTGGTCGCCTATGTGAAAACGCATCTAACACCCAAGAGCACCAGCAGTCTACGCATGGCTGTCCGGGCCGCCCGTGCTGGATTTTGCCGCGATGTTCTTTCTCGGTTGGATGAGGTCGAAGCGCTTTACCTGGATGAATTGATGTCAACGCGTGATGCCGTCGAAGGGCTCGAAGCCTTTCTGGCAAAACGCACAGCAAGGTGGGAAAACAGATGACGGAAACAACCGTATCCGAAATCGTTGCGCGCTGTCAGGCGCTCTACGACGACTTGAATTTCACGGTCGCCCGCGAATGGAAGAATGCGGAACCGGGCCGCAAGGTTATCGGCTACATGCCTATCTATGTCCCGCGTGAGTTGATTCATGCCGCCGGCATGCTGCCTCTTGGTATCATGGGGGGTGGTGACAATCTGGAAGTCATTCACGGTGATGCCTACTATCAGAGCTATATCTGCCGCATCCCACGCTCGACGATTGAGCTTGGTGTATCGGGGCGGCTGGATTTTGTTGATGGCATGTTGTTCCCATCGATCTGCGATGTGATCCGCAATCTCTCAGGCATGTGGAAGACGCTGTTTCCGCATGTCTATTCCAAATACTTCGACGTACCTCAGACCTATCAGGACGCGGTCGGAGGCGTGTTCTATACCAACGAGATGCGAGAGTTTTTGCATGATCTGGAAGACATGGCTGGCCGAAAGATCACTGATGATGACATTCGCTACTCGATAGAAGTTTACAATGAAAACAGACGGGCCATCGACGATCTTTATGCTTTGCGGGCTTCGCAGCCGTGGAAAGCCCCGGCATTCGAGGCCTATCTTGTGATCCGTGCAGGCTTGACCCTGCCGGTTGAAGAACACACACGATTGGTACTCGATTATATTGCCGCTGCCGATAAGGAAGAACGACCGCTCAAGGACAACAGCCGGGTAATCCTGACCGGTATGTTCTGTGAACAGCCGCCACTGAACCTCATCAAGTCCCTTGAAATGTCGGGCTGCTACATAGTGGACGACGATTTTGTGCTGGTCAGTCGCTGGCTGACAGGGGATGTCCCGACCAAGGGTGATCCGGTTCACAACCTGTCGCAGGCTTTCTTGCACCGCTCCATATCGACTGCTGCAAAATACGAGCCAAACCAGGCCGAGAAAGGACAATTCCTTGTTCGCGCAGTGCACAAGACGGGTGCGGAGGGCGTGATTTTTGCGTCCACGAGCTTCTGCGATCCGGCGCTGCTTGACCGGCCAATTCTTCAAAACGTGCTGAAAAACGCCGGTATCCCCTACATCGCTTTCAAGTATGCAGAGAATTCCGGCCAGATGCAGCCCATCCGCGAGCAGGCCGGAACATTTGTGGATTCAATCAAATTGTGGAGCGCAGCATGAAACCTCCCGTTGCCCAGACCCCGTCCCAGGACGTTCTCAAGGACGCCTCGATGATCAAGCAGAAGGAGATGATGGCCAAGCACTACGACAGGCTTACTAACGCTCCGCAAACCGGTGAAAAGGTTGCGTCGACATTCGTGCCGGGCAATTTGAACGAGCTGCTCATGTGCTTTGACTTGGTTAACAATCTGCCGGAGGTCAATGCGATCCAAAGTGGACTGCGCAAGCAAAGTGGCAGCTATATCATGGAGGCTGAACGGGCAGGGCATTCCGAGGATGTTTGTACCTATGTAAAGTCTGATATCGGCATGATGATGAAGGGAAATATCGGTCCAAACGGAAAGCAATTGCCAAACCCGGACGTCTTGCTGTTGTCCTACACCGGGTGTTTCACCTTCCTGAAATGGTTCGAACTGCTTCGCGAACAGTACAAGTGCCCGACCATATTCCTGCAAACCCCCTACATGGCGGACGGCAAGATTACGAAGAACATGATCGATTATATGGTCAAGCAGTTCAAAGAGGATGTGATACCAACTCTGGAACAGGTTTCAGGCGTCAGGTTCGACATCGACCGGCTGAGAGAGTATTTAGGGAAATCGGCCAAAGCCGAAGACGATCTTGTGCATGTTCTGCAAAGCGCAAAGAACAAGCCCTCGCCAATCGATGCCTATTTCGGCGGTATCTACTACATTGGCCCGATCTTCGGCGCGTTTCGTGGCACCGACGATGCCATCGAGTATTACCGCTTTCTGCGTCAGGAAGTAGATGCCCGTGTCGCGGCAGGCAAAGGGCCGGTAACACCGGATGGCGACATGGGAGAGGAAAAGTACCGCCTCGTTGTCGAAGGCCCACCCAATTACACTTCATTCCGACAATTTTGGAAAATGTTTTACGAAGAAGGTGCAACCGTTGTGGCATCGTCTTACACCAAGGTCGGTGGCACATATGATTTCGGTTTCCGCCACGATCCCAGCAACCCACTGGAGTCCCTCGCTGAATACTGCCTGGGCGTCTATACGAACCGCAGTCTGCCGATGCGCATCGACATGTTGGTGAACTATATCAACGAATACGAAGCAGACGGGTTGCTGATCAACTCGATCAAAAGCTGCAACAGCTTTTCGGCAGGTCAATTACTGATCATGCGTGAGGTCGAAAAGCGCACCGGGAAGCCGGCCGCCTTTATCGAAACTGACCTCGTCGACCCACGGTACTTCTCGGCTGCCAATGTGAAGAACCGCCTCGAAAGCTACTTCCAGATGGTTGAACAAAAACGCACCGGGAAAGGAGTGGCGGCATGAAAACCTTCGTGGGAATCGACCTGGGCTCCACCACAACCAAGGCGGTGCTGTTGGACGACCAAGAGCGCGTTTTGGGGCGTGGTATTACCAACTCTCGATCAAATTACGAAACGGCCTGCAAGGTAGCTACCGAAGAAGCCAAGATCGACGCGCGTTTTACTCTGTTCCGGCAGGAGTTCGGCGGGGCCGACAAGCTCGACGATGAGGTCGAGAGTTTCCTTTCGGCGCTGGAGCGTTCGTTCCGGCTCGAGCAGTTCCTTGAGCAGCTCGGGGATCTGGAAGAAACATGCACGCGTCTGGTACGGGGAGAGCGTTTCGAAAAAACTGGCACAGAGGTGAAAGCGGCCTTGGCCGAGGTCTTCAAGCGCCTTCGCACGGAAGCACCGGCCATGTATGCACCGGATGCAGAACGCAAATCGGATTTCTTTCGCGACATTGCCGGTTCCCGTTATCTGGCCGTTGCCGAAGAGGTCGGGCGCGACGCGGGTATCCCTTATGATGTTCTGCTCAATATCTACGACAAATCAATTATTGCGGTGGAAAACCGCCCGCCTTCGGGAAACCTGAACCAGAAGTTCAAGAGCGCATTGGCGAGAGTAGCTAAGCAAGAGACAGGACTTTCAAGCGAGCTTGGCCAAAAGGCAGAGCACGCGCTGGGAATTCAATTGGAGGAAATTTATCTGGTAGGTACAGGCTACGGTCGCGTGACCTTGCCGTTTTCCAAGGAACACATCCGTTCCGAGATCCTTTGCCATGGGCTGGGCGCGCACATGATGTACCCCAAAACCCGTACTGTTCTGGATATTGGCGGGCAAGACACCAAGGGCATTCAAGTTGATGAAAGAGGGATTGTCGAAAACTTCCAGATGAACGATCGCTGTGCGGCGGGGTGTGGCCGGTACCTTGGATACATCGCGGACGAGATGAACATGGGACTGCACGAACTTGGCCCGTTGGCGATGAAATCCGGCAAGCCTGCCCGGATCAATTCAACCTGCACCGTTTTCGCCGGTGCGGAACTCCGTGACCGCTTGGCGCTGGGTGAGAAACGCGAGGATATTCTTGCCGGTCTTCACCGCGCCATCATCTTGCGTGCGGTCTCGATTTTGTCTCGATCGGGCGGCGTGTCCGATCAGATGACCTTCACTGGTGGCGTGGCCAAAAACGAGGCCGCCGTGCGCGAGCTGAAAAAGCTGATAGCGGAAAACTACGGTGACGTGACAATCAACATCAACCCGGACTCTATTTACACTGGTGCGCTTGGCGCCGCCGAATTTGCCAGGCGCGCTGCCGAGGGCCGCACGGAAGGGGTGGAAGCATGACACTGACTGCTGGAATTGACGTAGGAACGGGAGCCGTAAAGGCGGCAATCTTTCGGGTGGAAGATGGTAGGGAAGAATGGTTGTCGCGCTGCACGCTCAGGATCCGCCAGCGGGATCCCATTCAGCTTTCCCGCGAGGCATTTGTCCAAACACTCGAAGACGCAGGAGTTTTGGAAACCGATCTCGATTACATTGCAACTACTGGAGAGGGAGAGACAATTCCCTATCATACTGGTCACTTTTATTCCATGACCTCACATGCCCGCGGCGCACGGTTTCTGAACCCGAAGTCCATCGCGATCCTCGATTGTGGCGCTCTGCATGGTCGGGCCATGATTACCGACGCGGCGGGTAAGGTCACGAACTACAAGATGACAAGCCAATGCGCGTCAGGGTCCGGGCAGTTTCTGGAGAATATCGCCCGCTACCTTGGGATTGCCCAAGACGAGATCGGTAATCTGTCGATGCAGGCGGACGATCCCGAAGAAGTATCTTCGATCTGCGCAGTGCTGGCGGAAACCGATGTGATTAACATGGTGTCGCGTGGCATTACTGCGCCAAACATACTCAAGGGAATTCACCTGTCGATGGCCAGCCGTTTGGCGCGGTTGCTGAAGTCTATTGGTGTCAAGAGCGATTTGATCATGATGACTGGTGGTCTTGCGCAGGATGAAGGGCTTTGTCAGGCGATGCGCGAGCAGCTTGCAAAAATGAAGGGCGTCGACGCCGAGGTGGTGAACCATCCTGACTCGATCTATGCCGGCGCCATTGGAGCAGCGCTTTGGGGGGCTTTCCGGTATGAAAAGCTCTTAAATAGTGGCCAGATGCTTAGGGCATCCTGAGACTCAAACAGGAGGAGAATTACACATGGCACTGATGATTGTTGACCCTTGCACTGCCTGCGATGCTTGCGAGCCGGTTTGCCCCAACGAAGCAATTTCGGCTGCGGAACCCTATTACACCATCGATCCGATGAAATGCACCGAATGCGTCGGCGAAGAGGATGAACCGCAATGCAAGCTGGTCTGCCCGGAGGATTGCATTGTGCAAAACCCGGATTGGGAAGAATCTCGCGAGGAATTGCAGGCCAAGTACGAAGCTCTGCATTAGTCCGATTTTGGCAGATCAATATACGACACAGTACCGGAACGCGATTGCGTTCCGGTTTTGGTTCCACAGAACTGATATCCGTTCTGCGGACCGCTAAAGAGGTTTAGTGAGGGAGATCCGTTGCGAAGGTCTGAAACCGACGGAGCTGAAAAATCCGATGAGTGCAGACTCGTTCCAGCCAACTTCGGTGCGAACCGTTTCTACCTGCAATGCTTTGAGGTTAGCTATTAGTTTGGCCATCAGAAACTGTCCGATACCCTGCCTTCGAAATCCTCCGTCAACACCGATCGTGTCCATTACAGCCTCGGCACTGGTGCGACCGAATTCGCCATAATCCACGCGCGCCATGATGAAACCGACCAGAAATCCATCTTGTTCCGCCACCAACGACACTCTGATACCGCTGTGATTGAGGTTTTCGTCTTGCTTTCGGGAGAAGTACTCGCTCCGTGAATAGCCGGTGCTTTCTGCGTCAATGGAAATGATCTTGGGCAAATCGGATGCCGTCATGCTGCGAACCGGAACTAAGTCGCGGGACAATGCATTTTCGGAATCACCGTCGGGTGAACTGTAGTCGAGTTCCAACGGGTTTTCCGCCGGATCATCTGCCAATTTGTGCGGCATTTCCCTTGCGATGCGTGTCAAAACCAAACTCGGGGCCATTTTGAAACCGGAATGCGCAAAGAAGCTGAGCAAGGGCCATTGGTTCCAGTCCACTTGGCTGCTCAACTCGGTTACGCCTTTGCGACGAAGAATCCTTTCGACTTCGCCCAACAGTTTGTGTCCGACCCCCTGAAGTCCATGATCTCCGTCCACACCAATAGCATCCAACGAGGCACTCACGTCGCTTTTTCCGAATTCACCTTTGCCGAGTTTGGCAAAAGCAAATCCCGCAAGCTTGTTGCCAGCAAACACGCCAACAAAGGCATAGTCCCCTGGCTTTTCGGTTGCGGCCAGAAGCCGCTTTTCGAAATATCCGCGCCGCGGCGACCCTGATGCGGCCATGTCAATTGCAATGACCTTTTCCAGATCACCGGGAGAAAGGGGGCGCACACTAGGTTGCGCTGTTGCGCCTTGTATTTGCATGTATGCGCTCCTCATCGTTTCGCGGCATATGCGGTGGACAATTCCATGTCTGTTTCTTGATCCAGTAGGTCTTCCAATGCCGGCACCAATGCCATTTCTTCTTTTTGGATATGTGCGTACATGCGCTCTACCAACTCAGCCGCTAGGTTCCGGAATTTGGTCCAGGTTTCGTAGTCAAATCCGTTTTCCAATGCATCACGAGCTTGTTCCGCAACAAATGTGCCCAATGGCGCAAGCGCGCGGTGTTCTTCGCGCAGGTGCTTGCCGATGCCAACGTCTCCCATTTCTTCGAGGCGGGTGAACAGTTCGGATTCTTCAAACTCGAAATGTTGGTTCACTTCCTCCTCCAGGGCGCCCGTGGTTTGAGCCAAGGTATTTCGAACCATGGGATTGTCTGTGTCAGGAACCATTTTCCCCGCCTTGGCAATCAATCGATCCAGTGCTTCGATTACGGCGATTGTTGCCTGATGGTCCTCATGCAAGAGTTGTGCAGTGCGCCGTGAAAAGGTCATTTGGTTGTGCCTGTGGGCTGGGGATAAATTATATAATTTCGTACCAAAATACCGAATAAAATTCAACACGATTTTCCTAGGCTTCTGGAGAACCTTAATTCACTCAGGGTACTTTAATTGCCAAAGGTTTAGCGCCACATTGATGGTGAACAAAGCAAATGACGCTGCTCCGATTGTTCCGATGATTGCCCCTGTTTGAATCATCCACACCACGTCCAAAAGAATGCCAGAAGAACAGGACAACAGCGCCGCGATAATGCATGCGGCGTGAATTTTTAGGGGCTGATTTGCAGTCAGGTCTGAAAGCAGAGGCGGCATGCCGGATTTTCCGGCGATATGCATTGAGGCAAGAAATGGCATGATGCGTTGAAGCACACCGGTTAGAAAAGTCAGTAGCCACCCGACAAGAATGAAGAAGCCGGCCAGAGCAGGGGCGTTAGGGATATCGATCTCTGTGAAAGCAGCTTCGGACAGTAGTAATCCCGCGACCAGAAAAAGCCAGGATGTGCGCATCAGTACAAAGGGCAATCCCAGTCTTTTCCGCATCCCGGTTCTGAGTGCCGTTCGCATCAGCCAGAGATAAATGCCGACGGCGGTGAAGGCCGGAGCAAAGGCCGTCAATGTCAGCACGGGGATGTTCAACATAAACGCAATAGAAAACCCCGAAAGGGCGAAAGCCGCAAGCGAGACCTGGGTCCAGCAGATTGGCATTGGCAAACTACGGGACATGACAAACATGGGGATCAGCACGAGACTGAAGCCCAGCACGAGAAGTCCCATGAAGCCAAAGCTCGCAAGTGCCATGTGAACAATTGCCACTTTGAAATGATCTTCAAGAAAACCTGCGTCATAATCCCAAATTAACAGAAGTCCAAGAACGACAACGATCGCCAGAGAAATCAGCGCCAACCAGCCATGCGCGGAAACAACAGGAACACCATGCGCGCGACTTAAGTTGTCAGTAGTCACAATGGCAAAGACAGAAAGACCAGCACATACAAGAATTGAACCAATTTTCATTGTAGCCTGATCGGCTGATGCCATTCCATACGTCAATAGGACAATACCTGGAAAGATCAGCCAAAAACTCAGGCGTGGCGGCCAGTCGCATGTCAACGGTTTGCGTGTTACGACAGGCAAAAGCTGATAGCAGGCGCCAATCGCGGTCATTGTGAGCACACCCAGAGTGACCAGATGAATCGCTGCCAGAGTCATGCCCAGGCCGCCTTGAAATCCCGGAACCTCACCCGAAGCAAAGAACAGAGTGGCCCAGGCCAGTACCTGGAAACCTGCGGCCGCAATAAAGAAGCGAAATGGTATCGAAGCCGGTAGCAATCGGTCGCGAGCGCCACCAAGAAATCCAGCCGACATGGTCATGGTCTGGCCCTCAAGACCAGTTTGACACCTGATGAGTTTCGCATTGCATATTCATAGAGCCACCCGCGCTCCTGAAGTTCAGGCAAAAGGAATATGGGGTCTCGGTCGAAATAGGCCGTAATTGGCCCTGTTTGTCCGGGTTGCGAGATGTGCCAAATAATAGTGATCATCGGATCAGGTGGAAGCAAGCCGCGAGTATCGACGTGCAAACCGTCCGCCGCCTTCCAATTCGTTCCTGGAGCTTCGCTGCTCATATCAGTCTTCGGGCAAGCCGAACCGCCAAAGCTGAGACCGACAAACGGCGAAAATGGGGTGCAATGGTTGTAGTACGTTGTGGTGAGACAGCCTTCTGCACGGCTTTTCCCAGTCCGACCCAAAAAGCTTCCGAAGACGGTTCATCCAGCAGTTCATCCGGCATTTCGATCAAAAGAGGTTTGGAATTGGTACCTGTAACGGCGACGGTGAATCTGGCTGCGCCATCTGCTGTTTTTTCACAGGCGACGGCCACACCCGCCAAGGGGAAGTCGATGGACCCGCGCACCCTGACTTTTTCATAATCGGATACCGCTTGCGAATACGGCAGATGCACGGCGACTAGGATATCGCCAGACTCAAGCTTGATATGGGCGGCGCCGTCCTCATGATAGAAGTCGGTTAACGGGATTTTCCTCAGGCCTGCTGGTCCTGCGATTTCGATCAAGGCTCCATGAACCATCAAAGCTGGTGCCATATCGCCGCTATATGCAGCCCGACACCGGTCGCCCTGCGGAGCGACATGGCAAATATCGCCTCTATATTTCAGGCAGAACCCATTGGACTTACGCCACCAGTGGCTCTGATTGTAATAGACGCAACGGGTATCCAGGCATAGGTTTCCACCTAGTGTCGCAACTTGTCGGTGCGACGGACTCGCGATTGAGCGAGCCGCCTTGGCTACAGCGAAGAAATCTCCAGTGATTGCTGGCAAATCCTCAATCCGGGAAAGAGTAACTGCGGCACCGATGCGCAAACCCGCGTCGGTTTCCTCTATCTCTTTCAAAACA
>NZ_JBXWQW010000042.1:0-37534 GCF_059612585.1 Ruegeria sp. YKSF57
AGGTCGATCGCATTCGCCTTGGGGCGGTCCAGGGTGATTTCAAGGATCGCGCCATCACGCTTGGTTTTAACTGGATTCATGAGCTTGCCTTTCGAATGAGGGCATCCACAGCGACCGCGCTGGTCGCCGTACATATCAACGGATTTATTTCAACTTCACCAACGCTGTCCGCATTGGCAATGACATAGGCTTGCACCGCCTCGACCGCATCAAGCACCGCGTCCAGATCGACACCTGGTCTTCCACGATATCCTGCCAACAGCGGGGCGCAGGCCAAGAGATCAAGTGATTCACGAATGGCCGCGCGGGCGGAGGGGATCAGCATTGAGACGGTGTCGCGCAGGATTTCAGCCAGTATGCCACCTGCCCCAATAGTCAGTACATACCCATGCGCCGGGTCGCGGGTGACGCCCACCAACAACTCGGCAACGCCTCCGGTTGCCATTTCTTCGATCAGAACTTCCGGTGTTCCAACTTTGTCGACAGCATCTGCAATGTTTTTGATCTCCACGCCCAGCAAAACCGCCCCATGTTCGGACTTGTGTGCCAGACCAACGCCCTTGACCGCAAATGGCCCCTTCATGGATCGGATTGCGTTGACGGCTTGATCCGGCCGCACCGTCACGCTGCGAGGTATTTTCAGACCGAAGGCCGCCAACTCTGCCTTGGCTTCCGCCTCGGTCAGAACAACGTCAGCCTCGAGGTTTCTTGGCAACAACACGGCGTCCGCCAAGCTCGGCAAGGGCCGAGTCGCCGCCTCTGCTGCTGCCAAGGCTTCATGCAGGCCGGCAAAGGGAACAACCCCGCCAGCCATGAGGGTTTTTGCAACGGTTTCCGGCATAAGTTCTGGCAAGGTCGCGGCGACAGCGAATGGCTTCCCTTCTTGCGCACAGTTCAGCGCGGCTTGTGTCGCGCATTCCCAATCGGTGGCATCTGTGTGCGGATAGTCAACAATGGCTAATGTTAGAGCCACATCCGGACCGGTCATGCTCATCCACGCCCGGGTCATTGCTGGCGTATCGCGCCAGATATAGGTGTGATAGTCCAGAGGGTTCGCCAAGGCGACCATCGGCCCAAGTGCTGCGCGCAAATCAGCCTTTTGACAATCGGTCAGGGGCGGGAAATGCAAGTTACGCCCAACAGCCATGTCAGCGGTCAGACTGGCCTCGCCACCCGAGCAACTGATTGTGCTGATCCCGTTTCCTTCCAGCCGGCCTGAAACATGGAGCAGCTTCAATGTCTCCAGAAAACTTGGCACATCGTCCAACCGCGCGATCCCAAGCCGGTCCAGAAAGGCTTGCGCACCGGCATCACTGCCGGCAAGCGAGGCGGTATGCGACACGGTCGCGGTCTGTGCATGCGAAGACTTGCCCATTTTCAGCGCGACGATCGGTACATCCCGTTCACGCGCGCGGGCGGCCAGGGCTTCCCACTTTCTCAGATCACCAAAGCCTTCGATGTGAACGCCGATTGCGGTGATCCGGGGATCATCCAGCAGGGCCATTGCGATCTCGGCCTGATGGGTCTGGGCCTGATTCCCACATGTCAGCATGAAAGCCAATGGCAAGGCGCGCCGCTGCATCGTCATGTTGATAGCGATGTTCGAACTTTGCGTCAGGATGGCAACGCCGCGGTCGACATGCCGCATGCCGTGCTGGTCCGGCCAGATCACGACGCGGTCGAGCGCGTTTATGAAACCATAGCAATTCGGCCCAAGGATCGGCATGTCTCCAGCCGCCGCCACCAACCGCGCCTGCAAGTCCGCTGATCCGGCATCCTCGGCCAGGGCCTCTGTAAAGCCGGAAGCAAAGCAGATCGCTCCGCCGGCGCCGCTTCGCGACAGAACTTCCACGGCCTCGATAGTGGCGTGGCGGTTGATGCCGATAAAAACGGCATCCGGCGCTTCGGGCAAGGCCTCAATGGTCGCGAACACGGGCTCACCGGCGATCTCGGTCGCCTTTGGGTGAACCGGCCAAACCGGGCCGGAGAACCCGAACTTTCGAACTTGCCGAATGATTTCGGCGCACCACACTCCGCCACCAATAACCGCAAGAGAACGATAATGCAGAACGCGTTTCAGAGACTCTAACTTGGTGGTTTCTCGCATTTCTGGAGTGAATTCTGACACGGAGGTCATGCCCCAAGCGCCCTCAACAAGTCACGGCTGATGATATGGCGCTGGATTTCCGATGTGCCGTCCCAGATCCGCTCGACCCGCGCGTCACGCCAAAACCGCTCCAGTGGATAATCGTCCATCAGACCCATACCGCCGTGAATCTGGATTGCGGCATCGGTTACCCGCGCCAGCATCTCGGACGCATAGAGCTTGGCCGAGGCAATCTCGCGGTTGGCAGGAAGTCCCTTGTCCAACCGGTCCGCTGCTGAAAGGGTCAGCAGATCGGCTGCGTCAATCTCGGTGATCATGTCCGCGATCTGGAAAGATACGCCCTGAAACTTGCCGATTTTCTGGCCGAATTGCTCGCGTGTTGCGGCGTAGTCCAAGGCATAGTCAAAGCACCTGCGCGCGCGACCGACCGACATGGTCGCCACCGTGATCCGGGTGGCATAAAGCCAGGTGTTCATCACCTCGAACCCGCCGTCGACATTGCCCAGAACCTGTGCGTCCGGCAGGCGGCAGTCGTCGAAATCAAGGATCATGTTCTTGTATCCCCGATGACTGACCGACTTGTACCCATCACGGATCGTGAATCCGGGCGTTCCGCGATCGACGAGAAAGGCCGTAATCCGCTTCTTGGGGCCTTTGGGTGTCTGGTCTTCTCCGGTCGCGATGAACACGATGAGGAAATCCGCGTGATCGGCACCCGAGATGAAATGCTTGGTGCCGTTGACCACCCAGTCGCCTCCGTCGCGGACGGCCGAGCATTTCATGCCCCGCACATCCGACCCCGCGCCCGGTTCGGTCATCGCCAGTGCATCCATTCGCTCACCGCGCACGGCGGGCATCAGGTAACGTTCAATCTGCTCGCCTTCGCAGGCCATCAGGATATTCTGCGGGCGCCCAAAAAAATGGTTCAGCGCCATTGACCCACGCCCCAACTCTCGTTCGACCAACGCGAACTCCAGATGGTTCAGCCCGGCGCAGCCGACACTTTCGGGGAAATTGCAGGCGTAAAATCCAAGTTCGAGCGTCTTGCGCTTTATCTCGTCCGCAATCTCCTTGGGCACTTCGCCGGTGCGCTCTACCAGATCTTCGTGCGGGTAAATCTCGTTCTCCACGAAACTGCGAACAGTTGCGGCAATCATTTCCTGTTCTTCGGACAAGCCGTATTGCATTCTGTGTCTCCGGACTGAGTTGGGTTTATCCTGAACAGGGTTGCAGCGATATTCATGCAGAAGTAGACATCAGTCATGCAAGATTGGATAAAATCAACCTCTGCAATGCAGCAATTCGGCGTGCTGCTGTTCGATGGCTTTTCCAATCATTGCCTTGCCAACACGGTTGAACCGCTGCGTGCCGCCAATACACTGTCGGGGAAGGCATTGTACCGTTGGCAATTCCTGTCGCTCGGCTCCGACCCTGTGACCTCATCCTCTGGCTTGCAGGTGTCACCGCATGCCACGCTTGGCAATGCATCCGGCGACATGTTGGTCGTGATGCCCTCCTATGGGTATCTTGGGCACAGTGGCTGGCGCACGCAGGCAAGCCTGCGTTCGGCTTCGACCCGTTTTTCCATGATAGCAGGAATGGACACAGGAAGCTGGCTGCTGGCTGAGGCCGGGTTGCTGGATGGTCATCGCGCCACGATCCATTGGGAGGAGATGACCGGCTTTTCCGAACGCTTTCCCGAAGTCGATGTACATCGGGAAAGGTTCATCATCGATCGGCGCAGGATCACCTGTTCGGGTGCGATGGCCGCGTTCGATTTGGTAATGCACCTGATCGGACAAGACCACGGGCAGGCCCTTGCGCTGGAGGTAGCGCAGCTTTTTATGACGCGGGAGTCTGCGCGATCTCACAGTGGCGGCGCAGGGTCGTCCAGCGCTTTTGTAAACAAAGCTCTAGCGCTGATGCAGGAACACCTGGAAACGCCGCTGCCAATCCCGGTAATTGCCCGCCGTGTCGGCCGGACACAAAAGGTGCTCGAAGCGAAGATGCGTGCCGATCTTGGTGCCGGCCCAGCGCAGGTTTATCGCCGCCTGCGCCTGAATTTGGCGCGCAAACTGGTGGTGGAAACCCAACTCTCAATTGGCGAAATTGCTCTGCGGGCTGGGTATGACGATCCTAGCGCCATGACGCGGGCATTCAGGACAGAGTTCGGCACCACTCCACGCGCGTTACGCGGCTAACCGCGCCCGCGATAGGTCGGCACGCCCTGATCCGGGATCCAGACACCTGACAGTTCCGGACCGGATTGGTAGAACACGTCGATCGGAATACCACCCCGCGGATACCAATAGGCACCCACGCGCAGCCATTTGGGTTCCAGCACCTCTTCCAGCCGCTTGCCGATGGTCACGCTGCAATCTTCGTGGAAGGCACCGTGATTGCGAAAGGCGCCGAGAAACAGCTTGAGCGACTTGCTCTCGACCAGCCAATCACCCGGCACATAGTCGATCACGATATGGGCAAAATCGGGTTGGGCCGTCAACGGGCAGAGTGAGGTAAACTCCGGCGCCGTGAACCGCACCGCATAGTCCGTTCCGGCCTGCGGGTTGGGTACTTTTTCCAGCACCGCTTCATCGGGAGATTTGGGCAACTCGGTCTTGCCGCCAAGCTGGGTCAGGTTCGCATAGATGTCTTGATTAGCCATGTTAGAGCCTCATACGCCGCGCCTGTTGCCCCAAATCAGGACATGCAGTTGCGGCAGGATGGTGGGGGCATACCAACGATCCCCCAGGGTTTTTTCGATCAGCCATTCATACCGGTTCATGATACCGCCCATGTCAATGACAGCATCATACGAGTCTGGCGGCGGTGGCGTGTGGTTGCCCGGTTGCAGATAAAGCGGCAGTTGCGGGTAGCGCGCGGCAACCTCGCGCGCCCAGTTGTAGTCAGCGTTATCAAAGACCACGATCTTGAGTACCTTATGCGTTTTCATTGCGGCACAAGCACCGAACACGTCCCAATCCATCACTTCGCCGGAGGACGGCGGTTTGGGGCTGAGGATCAGTGTTTGCAACTCGTCGAACCAATTCCGAGCGACCGAGCCCTGGGTTTCCATCACAAAGGAATAACCTTTGGACTTGCCCAATGAGATCACGGGCGAAAAGTCTTGTATGGCGGGATTTCCGCCGGAAATAGACACTGTTATTGGCTTTTCTCCGGATAACTGTTCGACTTTGGCCATGATTTCTGCCGGTGTCATGGGCAACCATTCAAGGCGGAACCGACTGTCAACAGCATGCAGGCTGTCACACCACGAACAGCGATAATCACAGCCGCCGGCACGCACGAAAACGGTCGGCACACCGATCACGGCCCCCTCACCCTGAATGGTCGGACCGAAAATCTCGGCAATGCGCAGGCGCGTCATGGCCGGTATTCCGCCCATGTCTTTGGCGTCTCGCTGACGCGCACCGCACTGGTTTGTGCCCAGCGTGTCTTGCAGAATTCATAAACCTCTTTCGCCAACCGTTCTGAAGTTACCATGTCATGACCAAACACGTCGTTGAGGTGTCGATGATCCAACTCGTCATCGATCCAGGTTTTGAGCGGCTTCAACTCGCGATAGTCCACCACAAACCCGTTCAAATCCAGTTCGCTGGCGCTCAGTTCCACTTCGACCACGTAATTGTGCCCGTGCAATCGGGCACAGGGATGATCGTCGGGCAAGTCGCACAGCTGGTGCGAGGCCGAGAAATGGAACTCCTTGGTGATACGAAACATCAGGCCACCCCCACAGCCGCTTTCCAGAACTCCGGATCGGCATAGATGGTGGGGTCTTCGACACCTGCAATGTGAAACGCTTCTCGTCGTTCCACACAGGTACCGCAGCGCCCACAATGGGTTTCACCGCCCTTGTAGCACGACCATGTGTCAGCGAAGGGAGTGCCATGCTTTGCGCCTTCGGACACGATAGCCGACTTTGACACCCGGACAAAGGGTGTATAGAGTCTAACACTGGCATATCCGTCCAGCGCCTTTGCCTGCATTGCCTCGAATGCTTCGGTGAACTCCGGCCGGCAGTCGGGATAGATGAAATGATCACCGCCATGAACTGCTGTCGCCACAGCATCCGCCTGTTTGGCGGCGGCAACACCAAAGGCGATGGCCAGCATGATGGCGTTGCGGTTGGGAACTACCGTAACTTTCATGGTCTCTTCGGCATAGTGCCCATCTGGCACATCCACATCGTCGGTCAGGGCCGAACCGCTGAGATGCCTTCCGATATGCCCCATGTCGATCAGGTCGTGCGGTACACTCAACCGGTCGGCACAACGGGCTGCGAATTCGACCTCTTTCCGGTGGCGCTGGCCATAGTCGAAGGAGATCAGCCCGACCAAATCACGCTCGGCGGCCACCTTGTGCGCCAACGAAACCGAATCCAGCCCGCCGGAGCAGATGACAATTGTCTTCACTTTTCAGATCCTTGTTTTGTAAGCCGGGTAGGCTGCGACCGGCGTCCGGACCATCCGGACCGGGTGCGTTTAACAGATGGGCAGTGGGCAGGTAAAGTCCCTGACCCCAATTCAAGGACGATGCGGACGGGGGCGACCCAGAAGCCTCCCCGCCCGATAGTGATGTGTAATTCAGGTGTACATCTGCTTTTTGAAAGCCCGGGTTCGGTCGGTCGCGGCTGCGGTTCCGTCGTGATAGGTGCCGAACCATTTGTCGAACGGAATTTCCGAAGTGCCATAGTTGCACTCGAAATACCGGTGATGCAGTTGGTGAAAGAAATCCCCGGCACGCGCGGCTTCTGTATCGTTTGCCTTGATTTTTTCAAAGCCGGAGTGTGACAGGATCGGGCTCACCTGCTGGAAATACACATGATACAACAAATGCAGCGGGTGCGAGGCCACGAGCAGATGGATGAAATAGGTCGTGAAGTAGAGCATGTTTTCGTACCAATGGTTCGAGATACCCGACCACGGCCCAACATTGACATTACGATGATGTACCGCATGCACATGCTTGTACAGTTTCGGATGGTGTTCCAACCGGTGGACCCAATAGAAATGAAGCCCTGACCACATCGGGATAAAGAACATCCACACCACGAACCAGACCGGCGCCTGTTCCCAGGTGATAACAGGTGCCCAGCCATTTGCCATCGCCCAATAGATGATCCACTGATAGACGGTTGTCACGGTCATCGCGCTGCCCAATGTCCACCAGATATTGTCCCATACCTGATTACGAAAGGTGAAAATACCGTTGTTGCGGGTCAGATCACGGCGGTCGAATTTCTTGTGCATTCCCTGGCCCTTGCGCATGTAGAGCCACCAGTGCAATCCACCGGCAACCAGCGTCTGAGGCACCATGTTCAACAGCCAGACACGGAACATCCAGCCAGGCGAAAAGCTCTGCATCGACTCAAGCGATGGCAAGAAAAAGACATAGGCAATGAACGCCACCGTCATGCACAAGGTGAGCGACGTGATCTGCAGCCACGCGCCACTGTACCATTTCAGAACCGCCGCGGGGCGTGGTGGCCAATTGAAAAGGGGGTTGAGGGGAACAGCCGTTTCGGGGCGATAATTCCAGCGGTTGGATTCGGGATCTTGTAACACTTCAGCCATGGTGTGAGCACTCTGCAAAGGGTGAGTCAGTTTGCGTAATCGGAGCCTTCAGCATCCAGAACGGCCTTGATTTCCCGCATATGCGCCTCGGCCTGACCGGGATAATCCTCAAGTTCCTGAGCAGTCTTTTCTGCGATTTCATCGGGCAGAACCCTCAGTTTTTGTCCGGTTTGCAACGCGCGGATATATGTTTCAGCCGCGCGTTCAAAATAATAGAGTCGATTGAAGGTATCAGCCGGGTCCTTGCCGATGACCAGTACGCCGTGATTACCCATGATCATCACGTTCTTTTTTGGGTCCGACAGCATCGAGGCACAACGCGCGCCTTCGCTTTCGAAAGCCAAACCGCCAAATTCTTCGTCAATCACATAGCGATTGTAAAACGTCGCGGTGTTCTGATCGATGGGCGGCAAAGTGCTGTCTGCGAGCGAGGCCAGAACCGTTACAAAAGTGGAATGGACATGCATGACACAGCGCGCGTGCGGACAAAGCCGGTGGATCGAGCCATGCAATCCCCACGCGGTAGGGTCCGGGGCGCCGGGTTTCTTCATTGTGTCCGGATCGTTGGCGTCGAGCAGCAGAAGGTTCGACGCCGTGATGCGCTTGAAATGCATCTGGTTCGGATTCATCAGGAATTGCGTGCCATCCTCGTTCACGGCGAGGCTGAAGTGGTTGGCAACTCCTTCGTGCATATTCAGTCGTTCGGTCCAGCGAAAGGCAGCAGCCAAATCCACGCGATCCTGCCAATGGTCGATGTTGGGACGCAGGTTGGTGACACTCATGGCGATTCTCCTGAGGAATAAGGCAGCGACTTCGGTCATCTGAAAACCTGCATGCGCAGTGTGATTTTGACCAACGAAAAAAAAGCGGCTACTTCATTAGCAAAACTTATGCCAAGGTTATGCAAATGCAGACACGCCTTCCTCCGCTCGGTTGGCTTCGCACGTTCGAGGCAGCGGCGCGCCACTTGTCTTTCACCGGCGCGGCGCGGGACCTGAACATGACGCAAAGCGCTGTCAGCCAGCAGATCAAATCTCTGGAGGGCCATCTGGGCCGACCCTTGTTTCATCGCCGCCCGCGTGCACTGGAACTGACCGAAGCGGGAATCACCTATTTGCCGGTCGTGCGCGACGCGTTTCGGACCTTGCTGAGGGGAACGCAGGCCGTGACCGGAGACCGGAAAAACACCGTTCAGGTTCAATGCAACATCACGTTTGCTGTGAACTGGCTTGGCCCGCGCCTGCCGAAGTTCCGAGCAATGCATCCCGAAGTGCACCTGAGCATCTATACCGAGCTGTGGGAGCCCCGGGAAATGGCCGAAGGCGCGGCGGTTGAGATTCGGTATTCGCTGCGCCCAGCGGATACGGTTCGGACGGAATTGCTGACAACCGATTACTATTTTCCTGTCTGCGCCCCGAGTTTCCCGGTCACGCTGGAAAACCTGCACGACCAGCCGCTTTATGACTGTTCAAACTTATTGGCAAATTGGGCCGCCTGGGCCGAAGATATGGGTCTAAATTGGCAGAATCCTCCGATTACCTATTCCACCACATATATGGTCGGTCTTTCTGTAGCCATGGCTGGGGGAGGGCTGTGCATGGGTCACAAAGTGATCGTTTCGCGCCTTTTGGCCGAGGGTCGACTGGTGGCGCCATTCAAACACAGCGTACTGATGCCCGAGGCCTATTATCTGCTGTTGTCACCTCAAGCCGAAGAGATGCCTGGAGCAATCTCGTTTGCAAACTGGATACGGTCCGAAATCGCGGCCGAAGAATACAAATGAGGTTCACACGATGTCATGCCTCGTTCGTAGGCATCAGATCTTTTGGACGACTAGGCACCCAAGCATATCCATTTTCGCACAGAATGTACGCCTCGCGCAGACCATGCGGTTTGTCCGTCGCTTCTTGCAATACAGTAACACCGTATTTCATTGCCTTTGCGACCGAAACGTCGGGGTTTGTGTCATATAGGCGGATCTCGATACCAACACCCCTAGGCGGATTTTCTGGAAGGAGGCCTTGGAGGGGATTGGAATGATACGTTGCGTCGGAATGCAGCTGAAACACCTGGTTTCCATACGTAACAATTGCGAAGTCTGCCGTAACTTGATGACATTTCGCCGCAAAAACAGTCTCTAAAAAATGGCATTCAGCCTTCACATCCCGAACGAGAAGGTTCAATCCGATGCCCTTCAGGGACCGGCCGAACGTATCGGCCTCTATCGTTTCATAATCCATGGCGAGAGCTTCCTTGTTCCCGATCAGCCGGTCAAGCAGTGTTTCGTGATCCTTTGGTGACAAACGCATCACAGGGGTTGCGCACGTCCTGACATTCGGGAAAGTTGAGCCATGGAACACACACCTTTCCCAACCTGGCCCGACGTTGCACCTCGGCTCATTGCCGTTGCCGCAGGACGCGAGGCAGCGGATACCGTTGTCCGCGGTGGTATCTGGGTCAACGTGCACAGTCGCGAAGTGCTGTCCGACCATTCGATAGCGATTGCCGAAGGTCGGATTGCCTTTGTCGGACCTGATGCGTCACACTGCATTGGTCCCGATACGCATATTATCGAAGCACAAGGCCGCTACATGATCCCCGGACTTTGCGATGCCCATATGCACATCGAGTCGGGTATGCTGACGCCGGCCGAATTTACCCGCGCCGTGATCCCGCATGGCACCACGTCGATGTTCACCGACCCGCATGAAATCGCCAATGTGCTGGGGTTGGCCGGAGTACGCATGATGCATGACGAAGCGTTGATGCAGCCGGTCAACATCTTCACTCAGATGCCGTCCTGTGCACCCTCCGCTCCGGGGTTGGAAACCACCGGGTATGAAATCTCGCCAGAAGACGTGACCGAAGCTATGGCCTGGCCCGGTATCATCGGGTTGGGCGAGATGATGAATTTTCCTGGCGTATCGAATGCCGATCCCAAGATGCTGGCCGAGATTGCAGCGACGCAACGGGCAGGAAAAACGGTTGGCGGACACTACGCTTCACCTGATTTAGGGCCCGATTTTGCTGCCTATGTCGCCGGAGGCCCTGCTGACGATCACGAAGGAACCTGCGAAGACGATGCCATTGCCCGCGTACGTCAGGGCATGCGGTCGATGATGCGGCTAGGCTCGGCCTGGTACGATGTGGAAAGCCAGATTACCGCCGTTACGGAAAGGGGTCTTGATCCGCGCAACTTCATCCTGTGCACCGACGATTGCCATTCAGGCACGTTGGTCAATGAAGGCCACATGAATCGCGTCGTCCGCCATGCCATTGCGTGCGGATGCGATCCGTTGGTCGCGCTTCAGATGGCGACGATCAACACCGCAACACATTTCGGGTTGGAGCGCGAAGTCGGCTCCATTGCGCCGGGACGTCGCGCAGACATTGTCCTCAGTTCAGATCTGCGGGATTTACCCATCGATGTGGTCATCGCGCGGGGGCAGGTGGTGGCCGATAATGGTGAGATCAAGGTTGATTGCCCACATTTCGACTGGCCGGACACGGCCCGAAATACGGTGCATCTAGGGCATTTGCTGACCTCTGCCGACTTCGAAATCCATGCTCCCGGCGGCGCAAACCAGGTGCGTGCCAATGTGATCGGCGTGGTGGAAAACCAAGCCCCGACCAAAGCATTGAAAGTTGAACTTCCGGTTGTCGACGGTTTGGTAGGAGGTGATGGCGAGACTTGCCAGATCGCATTGGTCGAACGGCACCGAGCAACCGGAGGAGTCACCAACGCTTTTGTGTCCGGGTTTGGGTACAAAGGCAGGATGGCAATGGCCTCGACCGTGGCGCATGACAGCCATCACATGATTGTCGTCGGCACCGATCGGGAACAGATGGCCCTTGCCGCCAATCGCCTGGCCGAAGTTGGCGGCGGCATCACCATTTTTCGCGATGGCGAAGAACTGGCATTGGTGGAGCTTCCAATTGCCGGCCTGATGTCTGACAGCCCAGCCACCTTGGTTGCGGCCAAGGCTCAGGCCATGGTCGATGCAATGCAGGACTGCGGTTGCAAGTTGAACAACGCCTATATGCAGCACTCTTTGCTGGCGCTGGTGGTCATTCCCGAACTTCGAATATCCGACCTCGGGCTGGTCGATGTGCGCACATTTGAAAAGATTGACCTGTTGGAACCGCTTGAATGACAAGAATAAGAATACCCGAATCTCCGGCAACGGAATCCTTTTCCGACCCAAACGCCGCTGTAAGAAGGCTGGAAGAGTTGTACCAGCAAGCTACGCAATATCTGTGCGACCGGTTCTCGGAAACTCTTAAAAACGGGCCACCGTCAGGGCGCTTTCGTGCATTTTACCCCGAAATTCGGATCAAGACTTCATCTTATGCACATATCGACAGCCGTCTGAGTTTTGGTCATGTCGCTGAACCTGGACATCATGCCACGACAGTGACGCGGCCCGACCTGTTCCGATCTTACCTGACGCAGCAGATTGCATTGCTGATCAAGAACCATGACCAGCCCGTGTTCATCGGACCGTCCGACACGCCTATCCCGGTCCATTTCGCGGTGGCCAACAATTCCGATCTAGTCGTTCCGCATCAGGGCGCGGCAGGTTTCACGTTGCGCGATGTCTTTGACGTGCCGGACCTGACGACTACGAATGACGATATCGTCAACGGGACCCATGTTCCCGAAAACGGAACCGGTCCACTGGCGCTGTTTACCGCGCAGCGGATTGATTATTCGTTGGCGCGACTGGAACACTATACCGCCACGAAAGCCGAACACTTTCAAAACCACATTTTGTTCACCAACTACCAGTTCTATGTATCCGAGTTTGAGGCTTATGCGCGCGCGCAGCTGGCCAATCCGCAGAGCGGTTACACGAGTTTTGTTTCCACTGGGAACGTCGAGATACTTGAACCCGAAGCACCGATCGACACCCCGCTGAAGCTGCCGCAGATGCCGACCTATCACCTCAAGCGCGCGGATGGATCGGGCATCACGCTGGTCAATATCGGCGTCGGTCCATCAAATGCAAAGACCGCGACGGATCATATCGCGGTTCTGCGTCCGCATGCGTGGTTGATGGTAGGTCACTGCGCGGGGTTGCGGAACACTCAGGCGCTGGGCGACTTCGTTCTTGCGCATGCCTATCTGCGGGAAGACAAGGTGTTGGACGACGACCTGCCGGTATGGGTTCCGATCCCGCCCCTTGCCGAGATTCAGATTGCGCTGGAAAAAGCTGTGGCCGAAGTCACGGAGCTGGAAGGATATGAGCTTAAGCGTATCATGCGCACCGGAACGGTTGCTTCGGTCGACAACCGGAACTGGGAATTGCGCGACCAGTCCGGACCGGTTCAGCGGCTCAGCCAGTCGCGGGCCATCGCACTGGACATGGAAAGCGCCACCATCGCGGCAAACGGATACAGGTTCCGGGTTCCATACGGCACGTTGCTGTGTGTTTCGGACAAGCCGCTGCACGGCGAACTAAAGCTTCCAGGCATGGCCTCATCCTTCTATAACACTCAGGTAAACCGCCATCTGGCGATCGGAATCCGAGCAATGGAGGCCCTCAGAGGGATGCCATTGGAACGATTGCACAGCCGGAAATTGCGTTCTTTCGACGAAACGGCCTTTTTGTGAAGCAAAAAAGCAACGAAATCCTCATATTTTTGGGGATTCCGACGCTACTATTCGTTGTGTTCCCCCACAATATGCCGTTACAGTTGCGCGGTGAGGCCCTATGGATCGGGCACTGTAAGGAGACCAAGAAATGGCAAAGCCTATGACCAAGACTCAGCTGGTTGCTGCTCTCGCTGAGGAAATGGGAACTGACAAGAAATCCGCAAACTCCGCACTGGAGGCCATCACCGGCCTGATCACGCGCGAAGTTTCCGCCGGCGGTGCGGTCACCCTGCCGGGCGTTGGCAAGATCTATTGCCGTGAGCG
This sequence comes from Ruegeria sp. YKSF57, assembly GCF_059612585.1. Lineage (NCBI taxonomy): Bacteria > Pseudomonadati > Pseudomonadota > Alphaproteobacteria > Rhodobacterales > Roseobacteraceae > Ruegeria > Ruegeria sp. YKSF57. Next base: position 13,622 of record NZ_JBXWQW010000042.1, read on the forward strand.
CCCTGAGCGTCAGGTTCGCAATCCCGCCACCGGAGAGACCTTTACCAAGGAAGCCGACAAGGTTGTGAAAATGACCATCGCCAAAGCGCTGAAAGACAGCGTGAATGGCTAATAGGTAATACCCACGAATTTGGAAAGGGGTCGCTGATGCGGCCCTTTTTCTTTTGTAACGTCGAAACTGGCGACACTTGGCTGCGACTTGGCGACAGATCTCTTGCGACCCACCAAAAAATGCGAAACAGTCCGACCAGTCACGTTGGGGGGTTTTGTTGGATCTTCGTGCCATTGCCATGGGGCTGGCCTTTGCCTTTATGTGGTCATCGGCCTTTACGTCGGCGCGCATTATCGTCGCCGATGCATCGCCGTTGTTTTCGTTGGCTTTGCGCTTTCTGATTTCTGGGGTGATCGGTATCCTGATTGCAAGAGCGATAGGACAAAACTGGCGCCTCACCCGCTCACAATGGTACGCGACGATTCTGTTTGGAATCTGCCAGAATGCCCTTTATTTGGGTCTGAACTTCTATGCCATGCAGACAGTCGAAGCGTCGTTGGCGGCCATTATTGCTTCAACGATGCCGTTGATCGTCGCTTTGGCCAGTTGGGTCTTGTTCGGTGAAAAACTGCGCCCGCTCGGTGTCTTGGGGCTTTTGGCAGGTTTCGTCGGCGTTGCCCTGATAATGAGCGAAAGGATCAGTGCGGGGATCGACCCGTTTGGTGTAATCCTGTGTGGAATTGGCGCATTGGCATTGGCCTTTGCAACACTGGCGGTGCGAGGGGCCACGTCGGGCGGAAATTTCATGATGGTTGTCGGGTTGCAAATGCTCGTTGGATCGGCAATCCTTTTTGTTGCCGCACCGGTCTTTGAAAGTATTCGGATCAACCCGACTTGGCCTCTGGCGCTGGCCTTTGCCTACACGACGTTCATTCCCGGACTGACAGCCACATTTGTCTGGTTTCTATTGCTCAACCGCATTGGCGCGACCCGTGCGGCCACCTTTCATTTTTTGAATCCGGTTTTCGGTGTCGCCATCGCCTATGCCCTGCTGGGAGAGCGCCTTGGAATACTGGATGCCATCGGCGTTGCCATAACCACAGTTGGCATCCTTGCGGTGCAACTCTCACGGCAACCTTCTTCAAAAAACGCATAGATTGCCAAGGCATCACTTGGCCGACTGTTTCCACTGTCGTGCCACTTGCACGTCTGCGCGAGTAGGTTGAAATATGTCTTTGCTTTCCGCAATCGGCACACCATTTACTGCGAAAGTATAGCCAAAACAGGAGAGGCCATGACCCGGTACAAAAAGGACCACGAGGCCATCGCCGCACTTTCCCGTGAGGAGTTTCACGTTACGCAACGCAGTGGAACAGAACGCCCGGGAACAGGCAAACATCTGTACAACAAAGAACCCGGCATCTACGTCGATATCGTTTCGGGCGAACCTTTGTTTGCGTCGACACACAAATACGAATCCGGTTGCGGCTGGCCGAGTTTCACAAAACCCATCGAACACACCCATGTCGAAGAGTTTGAAGACCGCAGCCTGGGCATGATCCGTATCGAGGTACGTTCAAAACACGGCGAAAGTCATCTCGGGCATGTTTTTCCGGATGGCCCGCGCCAACATGGCGGACTAAGATATTGTATCAATTCGGCCGCACTTCGATTTGTGCATCGTGATGACATGGAAGCCGAAGGTTATGGCGAATATCTGGATCAGGTGGAGGATATCTGATGAGCGAACAACGGGCCGTTCTAGCCGGAGGGTGTTTTTGGGGTATGCAGGATTTGGTCCGGAAACTGCCCGGGGTCAATCGAACCCGGGTCGGCTATACCGGTGGCAACGTACCTAACGCGACCTACCGCAACCACGGAACCCATGCGGAAGGAATCGAGATCTGGTTCGATCCGGCAAAAATCTCGTTCCGCCAATTGTTGGAGTTCTTCTTTCAAATTCACGATCCGACAACCGTGAACCGTCAGGGCAACGATATCGGGATGAGCTATCGCTCTGCCATCTATCATGTGGACGAGGATCAAAGGCAAGTCGCGCTGGAAACAATCGCCGATGTGAACGCCAGTGGATTATGGCCAGGCAAGGTCGTGACCGAAGTGGAACCAGTTGGCGATTTTTGGGAAGCCGAACCGGAGCATCAGGACTATCTCGTTCGCCTACCCAACGGTTATACTTGCCACTTTCCACGACCAGATTGGGTGCTGCCAAAGCGGGCTGATGCAGCTGAATAGGCTCTGACAACGGAAAGGCGCGGGTTTTTGCCGTGCCTTTTTCAGCTTGTTGCGACGCGCGGGCGGCCGCTGGCTTCGACCGTCAGCATGCCTTCGACAAAAACCTGTCGCCCTTCGACCTGCACAGATTTGATATCGCGTTCGACAATGACACGGATATCCTCGGCACCGGCAGCCTTGGCCGCACTTTCCGTCTCAGCGCGCAAAACTGCTTCGAGCAACGCCAGAGCTTCGTCCGAGTTTCCGTAATCTTCAGGCCCCTCCTCCAAATGCACCCGGAACCGACCTTCGGACGGGCTAGTCACGGTACCGGCTCGCCGGATCGTTACGCGCCCAACCACAGCACCGATCGCGTTTGCCACGCCCGCATGTTCCGGTAGAATCATATTCGACCGCAGTCTTTTCCCGACCGCAGGATAATAGCTTGGCGCCGATGCACCCAGCCCCACCACATCCACGTTGAGCGCAGCATCCAAAGCCAGCAAACCGCGATGCGCGGAAAGCCCTCGATGCGTCAGAATATGCCTGGCCAGTTGCTCTGGCGGAAGGCCGAAATCCTCTGCTTCTTCGGAGAATGCAGTCTCTAACAGGGTTAAACTTGTCTGCTCGGTCAGTTGATCGATGATTGCCTGTGCAAGTTCCTCGGCGTTCTTTGCCAGCCTTTCACCGGATCCGACTCGCTTTCTGGAATAGAGTTCCAGCGCTTTTTGGGCTGCGTCTGTGTCCCAGGCATCCAGCCGTCCGAGAACGTGACTAGCGTCCGAAGGCGTCACGCCCGAGATCTGAACAATGCCTCGGTCCACCAACCGCGCCAGAGCGCTGTTTTCCATGCGCGTGTGCAGCAACTTTCCCAGCGGCAGAACCTGATCATCCAGCCTTTCCAACAATATCCCTTCTCGCGGGCCAACTCCTTCGTTCGGAACGCCGGGAACAATACGGGCGAAACGGGCATCGTGTTCGCTGACCGATGTTGAACGCAGCTGTTCGTCAAGGATGTCGTGTATGGCGTCGCCTTCTTCTGCAGCAATCAGGGACACAGGCAAAACGCGTCGAGGGCCAAGGAAAACGCCCCCTGCCAACCCGTCGGTAACAACGTGAACCTGACTGTCTCCGCCCAGACCGTGCGTGCGCATAGCGACGGCCTCGACCATTGTCCGAAATCCGCCAACCCGCGCACCTGCCGGATCGATGGCTGGTTTTCCGTCACGGATCAAGGCCACGTCCGTCGTCGTTCCTCCGATATCCGAGACAATCGCGTTTTCTACGCCGGTCAGCCAACGCGCGCCCACGATCGAGGCTGCGGGGCCGCTCAAAATCGTTTCGATTGGTCGCTCACGGGCTTGTTCGGCACTCATCAAAGCACCGTCCCCCCTAACGACCATCATCGGCGCGGTTACCCCCATTTCGCGCAGCGTATCCTGCGCCCGCCCGATCAGTCGATCAATCAAACCGATCAGGCGAGCATTCAAAACGGCCGTTACTGCGCGTTTCGGCCCGTTCAACTTGGCCGAAAGCTGATGAGAACAGGTGACAGGCGCGCCGGTCATCTCGGCAATGATCCGCGCCGCTTCCAGCTCATGGGCCGGATTGCGTGTCGCAAATTGTGCCGCAACCGCGAACCCAGAAATCCCCGTGTTGGTCTCGAGAAAGTCCCGCAAGGCCGCGACATCAAGTGGCTGAATCTGATTGCCCGCGTGACTGTGCCCGCCGGAAATCTCCAGTGCGGGATCGCCTTTCAGCGCATCGCGCAAGCCGTGCTTTTCAAGATCACCGTCGCGGAACCCAACATAGATCAACGCCACCCGCCCGCCTTGGCCTTCGACAAGCGCATTTGTGGCGAGAGTCGTAGAAAGAGACGCTAACGATACCTCGCTTGCGGATATGCCAGCCTGTCCCAGGACCGCCGAAATCGCCTTGCCCACACCAATCGCCAGGTCGACCCGCGTAGTCAACGACTTGGCCGAGGCGACGACCTCTTTCTCGTCCTTGACCAACACGGCATCAGTATATGTTCCGCCGGTATCCACACCCAAAGCTAACGCCATCGGGTCTCTCCTTCTATTCGCTGTTGCGGGGTTTAGCGACTTGGCGTGATGCGTCCAGCCTGTTTGCGTCATTTATGACAACTGTTTCACCGCCCAGCGCGCCGCGTCCGCGACTGCATGGTCGGGATCGGCCGTCAGCGCACGCGCGGTTGGCAACAGTACCGCTGAACCGGAGTTTCCGATGGCGTAAAGCACATTTCGCACAAACCGGTCCCGGCCAATTCGTTTGATTGGAGAACCAGAGAACATCTGTCGAAAGGCCGCGTCGTCCAGAACCGCAAGTGCTTTCAGCCTTGGTGCCTTTAGTTCATCGCGCGCAGAATAGCGTATGTCGCTGGCAGCTACGGCGAACTTGTTCCAAGGGCAGGCGGCAAGGCAGTCGTCACAACCATAGATGCGATTCCCCAGCTTTCCGCGCAATTCTTCATCCACCGGGCCCTTGTGCTCGATCGTGAGATAGGAAATGCAGCGGCGAGCATCCAACTGATAAGGGCTTGGAAAAGCGTTCGTGGGGCAACTGTCCAGACAAGCTCGGCACGACCCGCAGCGATCCTTTTCTGCACCATCTGCAGGCAGATCGAGGGTTGTGAAGATCGACCCTAAAAAGGCCCAATTTCCCCAATCCCGGCTTACCAGATTCGTGTGCTTTCCCTGCCAACCAAGGCCAGCCGCCTGCCCCAGCGCCTTTTCAGGAACCGGTGCGGTATCCACAAAAACTTTCACCTCGCCGCCCGCTTCGGCAATCAACCAGCGCGCCAGCCGTTTCAAGCGCTTCTTGACCAGATCGTGGTAGTCCTTGTTCTGAGCATAGACCGAAATTGCTCCGGATTCCCGCTCCGCAAGTATGGCTGTAGGATCATGTTCGGGTGTGTAGCTTTCCGCCAACATGATCACTGACCGAGCTTCCGGCCACAACGCCGCTGGATTGCCGCGCCACGCCATCCGCTCCGCCATCCAACCCATTTGACCGTGAAAACCAGATGCAACAAATGCGGCCAGTCGCTCAGGTGCCTTCGGCACATCCCAAGGCCGGCAGACGCGACAGGACACAAACCCTTCCTGCAGCGCCATCGCGATCAGCTTTTCCTTCAACTCCTGGCTCATGCTTCTTTCTGGTCCCAAATACCCCGGGGGAGACGCCCGCAGGGCGGCGGGGCAGCGCCCCCGAAACTGCTCAGAAATCAAGATCGGCGTAATGCGAAGGTGGCCTGAATCCGGGCACCTGATCCGCCAGTATCGACCGAAAGGCCGGGCGCGACTTGATCTTGGCATACCAGTCTTTGACCACCTGGCTGCGATTCCAGTCTACGTCGGATATATAGTCCAAAGACGACAGATGGGCAGCCGCGGCAAAATCCGCCAGCGTCATCTGATCCCCCGCCAGCCAGCGTCGGTGATCCAGAAGCCAGGCCATATAGTCGAGGTGGTATTTGATGGCGCGGGCACCATCCTTGACGTTCTTGCTGTCCGGATACCCTTGCCCCGTCACTTTCTTGTTGACCCGCTCGTAAAGCAGCTTCGAGGTTACTTCGTGGTGAAACTTGTCATCAAACCAGCCCACCAGTCGTCGCACCTCGAACCGGGCCTCGGGCGGCTTGGGCATCAATGACGGTTCAGGCCGGGTTTCCTCGATATACTCGCAAATCGCAGCGCTTTCAGCCATGACATGACCATCCAACCGAAGAACCGGAACCTTGCCCGCAGGGTTTCGGCGAAGAAAATCGGGATCTCCTTCCCAATAGCGCTCCTCGACAAGTTCGACTTCGATTTTCTTTTCCGCAAGTGACAATCGAACCTTGCGGCAATACGGAGACAGGGGAACGTGAAACAGGCGCGCCATGTAAATCCAATCGAACGAGTGACGGTGTCCCAGCAATAGCCTTGCTGGCCTTCTGGTTTCAATCCTCGAAGCAATCCGAGCGACCATCTGCGCGGATGGTGGCCGCACCGTCACGGATGGCTGCGGCCCGCCGTCGGACGCGCACAGATGGATCAGTCACCGACCTGCGCCGCGGGGACGGCAGGATTGCAGCAATCCGCGCTGCCTGCGTTTCTGACAACTCGGCTGCCGGAATACCAAAGTACTTCCGCGAGGCGGCCTCTACACCAAAAACGCCCTCTCCCATCTCTGCGACGTTCAAATAAACCTCTAATATACGGCGCTTGCTCCATAACAATTCGACGACAGGCGTGATCGAGGTTTCCATCGCCTTTCGAACCCAACTGCGCCCCTGCCAAAGAAACACGTTCTTGACCACCTGTTGTGAGATGGTTGACGCGCCGCGCTCGCTGCCTTGTTCGATCGCAGCCCTGATCGCGGTTACGTCGAACCCCCAATGCAGGCAGAAATTCGCATCCTCTGCCGCGACTGCCGAGCGGGCCATGACCGGCGCTATTTCATCCATCGCCACCCAATCGCGTTCGATTCTCCCTAAGCGCCGCCATTCTGCCCAGATCGTGTGGGTGACCGGTGGATTGACAATGGAGTAAAGTGCGACAAGCGCCACAATCAAACCAGCCACACCAGCAGCGACCAGGGCTGCAATACGCGTGACCCGACGCAACAGCCCCGTGCGCCCTCCCTGTCGTGAACCAACTTTCTTTTTGCCGCCTGTTTTGCGCGCTGCTTTCTTTGCCATGCCCCAGCTATAAAAGGGCTTGGCCGTCAGAAGAAAGCCCTAAATTGCGACCAATGCAGCCTCATACGCCTTCAGAACAGGGCGGGTGGCCAGAAACGCCTGAGAACTGACGTGATCTAGCTTGGGGAACAGAGCCAGAATCTCTGCCTGCGTTTTTCGGTCCGAGGCCGCCAGGGCATTTCCCGGGAAATAGCTCTCACTGGCCGCGCCATTGGCGAAGATCACTTCGTGTTGGGCGAAAAGCAGATGGATATAGTCCACATTCCCGCCTTCGACCCGAGTAACGGTTGTTCCGTTAACCATTGTATGCGCTGGTACAAGCACTTCCTTGTGACCAAAAAAATATGCGCTACGCCAATCTTTGATCACCATACGATGTTGGGGCGAAACCATCAGAGGACGAGTCAGACCAAGAATACCCGCTTCGAACCGGATCGGTGCAAGGGTTCCCTCGGCCATGACTTGCGTGCGTCCTATCCACAGTATTGGCTGAGGGCCGTTGTCCGCCGTGACAACCAAATCGCCGGGCTGAAGGGCTTCGATGGCCTGTTCGCCGGTCGGTGTCATGATCATCGTCCCTGGCGTAAAGCACGCAGGCCCGAGGTCATCCGGGACAATGAGAGGACCTTGCGTTGTTACGAATGTCGAACTTACGAATGTCCCTTCTTGCAAAAGCTGCCCATCGGTGGGTGTGAAAACCCTAAGACCACCTGCAAGATAAAAGGTTGTGCCAGTATAGGTCACTTCGCCCACACCAGGGACATCGATTGTAACTGTATCACCCGGCCAGGATTGGATGACGTCAAAGCCATTGACGGAATCTTCGTTAAAGCGATCCACATCACCATCATCGTTTTGGTCGACAAGATCGTAAAATTGAACCTGCAAAGTCGATCCGACGTTCACAGGATTTGCCGGGTCCAGGATAAAAAACTGGTCTGAATATGTTGTGGCCATCCGCCGTTCCTAACTCGTAATTCTAACAATGCTACCTGAATACACGTCAAGCAGCCCAAATTGGGGTAACAACTGGTCGTTTTTTGGGAATTTCGCAAGATTTTGGCCGCTCTGCAACCGGCATCAATAAAATACCCTTACGCGCTTTTCCAACGCGTAAGGGAACATCATTTTAGTCGGCGGCTACTCGGCTGGAACGGCAGTCCGTTCGACACTCAACGGATAGGCCAGTTTGTCGAGCATCTCTTTTGGGCAAACCTGTAGGAAGTTCGATTTTTCAACTTCCCAATGCTGCAGGATGTCCAAGGCCTTCCGGCTGCCGGTCTCCTGTGCATGCCGTTCGACTAGGCCCTTCAGTTGATTTTCCCAATGCTCTGCTTCCACCGGACATGTCACCAAAGTTTCTTTGTTCATCAATACTTTGGACTTACCCTCAGGGTCGTAGAGATACGCCATACCTCCGGTCATCCCGGCTCCGAAATTGGCCCCGATATCACCCAGAATGACTGCGACACCGCCCGTCATGTACTCACATCCGTTGGAACCGCAACCCTCAACAACAACGGTTGCGCCCGAGTTGCGAACTGCAAATCGCTCACCAGCGCGCCCGGCGGCGAAAAGGAAACCATCGGTTGCGCCATACAAAACAGTGTTTCCGATAATGGTGTTTTCATCGGCGTGCAGGGAGCTGATTTGTGGCGGGCGTACAACAATTATCCCACCCGACAGACCCTTTCCAACATAATCATTGGCGTCACCAGAGACTTCCAGCTTGAGACCCGGGGCCGCAAACGCGCCGAGCGACTGCCCAGCCGACCCTTGCAACTTGACGTGCAGGTGGTCCAGTTGGAAGGTGTTCCTCATGCCAAAATTCTGCACGATATGGCTGGATACACGTGTGCCTACAGTTCGATGCGTGTTTTGCACGGCGTAGGACAGTTGCATCTTTTCACCGTCCTTCAGGAATCGCGCCGCATCGCGCACAATTTCGGCGTCCAGCGTATCGGGAACCGAATTGCGCTCCTTGTCGCGGTTATAGACAATGTCATGAGCGCCATCGACTGTGATCAACAGTGGATTGAGATCCAGATCGTCGAGGTGCGCGGAACCCCGGCTGACCTGCGCCAAAAGGTCGGCTCGCCCGATGATTTCGTCTACCGAGCGCGCACCAATTGAGGCAAGAATCTCCCTCACTTCCTGCGCATAGAAAGTGATAAGGTTCACCACCTTCTCCGCGCTTCCGTTGAACTTTGCCCGCAGGCTTTCGTCTTGCGTACACACACCAACAGGGCAGGTGTTCGACTGGCACTGTCGCACCATGATACAGCCCATCGCAATCAGCGCGGCGGTGCCGATGCCGTATTCCTCGGCCCCCATCATCGCCGCCATAACGATGTCACGCCCGGTCCGCAGGCCACCGTCGGTCCGCAAGGTCACGCGGCCCCGCAGATTGTTCATCGCCAGAACCTGATGCGCCTCGGTCAGGCCCATCTCCCACGGCAGACCAGCGTATTTGATGCTGGTCGCCGGCGAGGCCCCGGTGCCGCCATTGTGGCCTGAAATAAGGATAATATCCGCTTTGGCCTTGGCCACACCAGCAGCAATCGTACCAACGCCCGAGGACGCCACCAGCTTGACCGTCACCTTGCAACGCGGGTTGATCTGTTTCAGGTCGTAGATCAGCTGCGCCAGATCCTCGATCGAATAGATATCGTGGTGCGGCGGCGGTGAGATCAGCGTCACGCCCTTGGTCGAATGGCGCAGGCGCGCAATCAGGTCGGTGACCTTCATACCCGGCAACTGACCACCTTCGCCGGGTTTTGCACCCTGAGCGACCTTGATCTCAAGCTCCTCACACTGGTTGAGGTATTCCGCGGTCACGCCAAACCGGCCCGAAGCCACCTGTTTGATCTTGGCCGAAGGGTTGTCGCCATTGGGTTCAGGTACGAAATGCGCCGGATCTTCGCCACCTTCGCCACTGTCGGATTTCGCACCGATACGGTTCATCGCCACGTTCAGTGTTTTATGCGCTTCTGGCGACAATGCACCCAGCGACATACCTGGCGTAACAAATCGTTTGCGGATCGAAGTTATCGATTCCACCTCTTCGATTGGCACCGGCTTGCCCAGCGGTTTGAAATCCATCAGATCGCGCAGATGAATTGGCGGATTCGACTGCATCTTGGCCGAATACTGCTTCCAAAGCTCATACGAAGCCTTGTTGCAGGCCATCTGCATCATATGCATCGAGGTCGCTTCCCACGCGTGGGTCTCACCCGATTTCCGCGCCTTGTAGAATCCACCGATGGGCAACACGTCCAGACCGCTGTCCCAACCCTTGGCGTTGATTTCTTCGGCCTTGGCCTGAATCCCCTTGATGCCGATACCCGAGATACGGCTGGTCATGCCTGGGAAGTACTCGGCGCACATTGCACGGCTCAGTCCCACTGCCTCAAAATTCAATCCGCCACGATAGGAAGACACAACTGAAATCCCCATCTTGGCCATGATCTTGAGCAGCCCCTGATCAATAGCCTCGCGATAGCGCGCAATGTTCTCGGTCAGGCTGCCTTCAAGCAGGCCACGCTCGATGCGATCGGAAATCGAATCCTCCGCCAGATAAGCGTTAACAACGGTCGCGCCGCAACCGATGAGCACCGCAAAATAGTGAGGATCGATGCATTCCGCCGAACGTACGTTCAGCGAGCAAAATGTACGCAAGCCCTTGCGAGTCAAATGCGAATGCACGGCACTGGTCGCCAGGATCATCGGCATCGCCACCTTGTCAGTGCCCGAGTGTTGGTCGGTCAACGCCAAATGTCCGGCGCCAGATCGCACCGCTTCTTCGGCCTCGGCCCTGATGCGGGTCAGCGCTGAACTTAATGCACCCGCTCCGGGTTCGAAGGTGCAGTCGATTTCGACTAGCGGGGCATTGAAATGGTCCGCCAACTTGTCCCATTGAGCGTTCCCGACAAAGGGGCTTTCCAGAACGATGATCTCGGTCTGGCTGCTGTCTTCGTCCAAAACGTTCTTCAGGTTGCCGAACCGGGTCTTAAGACTCATCACGCGGTATTCGCGCAGCGAGTCAATCGGCGGGTTGGTGACCTGGCTGAAGTTCTGACGGAAGAAGTGACTAAGCGGGCGGTACAATTTGGACAGAACCGCCGACGGGGTGTCGTCACCCATCGAGGCCAACGCCTCCTTGCCGTCTTCGGCCATCGGCGCAAGGATCTGTTCCAGCTCCTCGACGGTGTAGCCAGCCGCGATCTGGCGCTGGCGCAACTCCTGGCCTTTGAACAGCGCTTGTTCCACGACGCCCTTCAGTTCGTCTTCGAGGTTGTTGATCTTTCCGACCCAATCACCAAATGGCCGTGACGCCGCCAGCAGATCTTTCAACGCCTTGTCGTGATACAGCCGACCCTCGGCCATATCGACTGCGATCATCTGGCCTGGACCCAACGCGCCTTTCTGCACCACCGAAGCTTCGTCAATCGGCACCATCCCCGCTTCGGAACCTGCGATCAGCAAGCCATCGCCGGTGACCACATAGCGCATCGGGCGCAGGCCGTTTCGGTCCAGCCCACCGCAAACCCAGCGGCCATCGGTCATTGCCAGCGCGGCGGGGCCATCCCACGGCTCCATGACCGAGTTGCAATATGAATACATGTCGACCCAGGCCTGTGGCAGTTCAACCGCCTGCTTTGACCAGCTTTCCGGAACCAGCATGGTTTTGGCCATCGGCGCATTGCGGCCCGCCCGCACCATCACTTCGAACACGCAATCCAGCGCCGCCGAATCGGATGCCCCACCCGGGACGATCGGTTTGATATCCTCGGCCAGATCACCAAAGAAAGTACTCGCCATGCGGATCTCATGGCTCTTCATCCAGTTCAGGTTGCCCTTGAGTGTGTTGATCTCACCATTATGGGCCAACATGCGGAACGGCTGTGCCAGCCACCATTGGGGAAAAGTGTTGGTGGAATAGCGCTGGTGATAAATCGCAAAAGCGGATTCGAACCGTTCATCCAACAGATCGGGATAGAACACGGCCACTTGTTCGGCCAGCATCATGCCCTTGTAGATGATCGAGCGACAGCTCAACGATGCGATGTAAAGACCCGATATTCCGGCGGCATTTGCAGCCTTCTCGATCCGGCGACGGATCACATAGAGCTCGCGCTCAAAGGTCTCTTCGTCCACCCCTTTTGAGTTCGACAGCAAAATCTGCTCGATCTCGGGTCGGGTCGCGTTGGCTTTTTCCCCAAGACACGACACATCGACGGGCACATGCCGCCAGCCATAGATCGAGTAACCCATCCGCAATACTTCGGTTTCCACGATGGTCCGGCAGCGTTCCTGGGCACCAAAGTCGGTGCGCGGCAGAAACACCTGACCTACGGCGACCAACTCATCCATGCGCGGCTTGTGGCCGGTGCGTTCGATCTGATCATAAAAGAACGGAACAGGGATTTGCACATGGATACCTGCGCCATCGCCAGTCTTGCCATCTGCGTCAACCGCACCTCGGTGCCACACGGCCTTGAGCGCTTTGATCCCCGCCTCTACAACTTTCCTGCTTTTCTTGCCGTCGATGGAAACCACAAGGCCCACACCGCAGGAAGAATGCTCTTCTTCCTCGGAATAGAGACCGTTATCGGCCATCCACTTGCGCTTTGCTTCTTCGGCCCGCACCCAACCGGCATCGTATTTGGTCATTGGCTGTCTCCTTGTTCCGACGGGGCGTACATGGCCATGACCTCTGCTTCGGTCATTTGCCGGCGTTCGCCTTCGAACGCATAACCCTCGGGCTTTTTGTCGATGAAAAGTTCGAGTTTCAGTGTATTGCCGCCAGCGTTATCGAAAAGCCCGGCAGCCATCTGTGTTTGTCCGTGCATTTCTCCGGGTGCTGTTAGGCGATACCACAGGGAAGAGCCGCACTCGTCGCAAAAAGCGCGTTCCGCCCAGTCTGACGACTTGTAGGTCTTTACCGGTCCCAGGGCGGCATACCCTGGCTCGGCTGGAAAGCTCATGTAGGCGCCGCTGCTCCACCGGCGGCACATATCGCAGTGGCAAGCGCCCAGTGTCTCTCGCGCGGGGGTCGCTGTAACCGCCACCGCGCCACACATGCATTGGCCTTGTAACTCGCTCATTCGGTTGATCCCGTTCTGGCTGGCCGTAGTTCAGCTCTATTCCGCAGCAACCGCGGCCTTAATGTTAAAACCCTCGATAATCGCGTTGGCACAGTCGCGACCATCTCGAATGGCCCAGACTACAAGCGAAGCGCCGCGAACGATGTCACCGACGGCGTAGACGCCGTCCATCTCGGTTGCGCCGGTCTGGAACGCAGCCTTGATCGTGCCCCAACGGGTCACGGGCAATTCGGGCTGGCCAAACAGCGTGGGCAGGTCTTCTGGCTCAAACCCCAATGCTTTGATCACCAGATCGGCATCTTCAACATAATCGGCGCCTTCGATCACTTCGGGTGCTTGCCGGCCCGAAGCGTCCGGTTGACCCAACCGCATCTTCTGAACCATTACGCCTGAAACCACATCGTCGCCGGTGAATCCCTTGGGCGCGCTCAGCCACTCAAACACCACGCCTTCTTCTTCAGCGTTTTGAACTTCGCGTTGCGACCCGGGCATGTTGGCGCGGTCGCGGCGATACAGGCATTTGACAGAGGTCGCACCCTGACGGATCGACGTGCGCACGCAATCCATTGCGGTATCACCACCCCCGATGACAACCACCCGCTTGCCATCGGCATTCAGGCGGCCGCTGTCGAAATCTTCGACCGAATCGCCAAAGCTTTTCCGGTTCGACGCCATCAGGAAATCAATCGCCTTTTCAATGCCCTGCAATCCGCTGCCCGGCATGGACAGATCGCGTGATTTATAGACGCCGGTCGCAATGATGATCGCGTCATGCGTTTCTTGGATTTCGGCGAACTTGGCTGCATCAACATCACAGTTCAGCACGAACTGTACCCCACTATCCTCAAGTAGTTTGTTGCGGCGCATCACCACGTTTTTTTCCAGCTTGAAGCCCGGAATGCCATAAGTCAGCAATCCGCCCGCGCGGTCATATCGGTCATAAACAGTCACCTGAATACCTGCCTTGCGCAGCATGTCAGCGGCGGCCAATCCGCCGGGACCCGCGCCGATGATACCGACGCTCTCAGTGCGCTCGACGCCCGGTTTTACCGGCTTGACCCAACCTTTTTCCCAGGCTGTGTCCGTGATGTATTTCTCGACCGAACCGATTGTAACCGTGCCGTGCCCGGATTGTTCGATCACGCAGTTGCCCTCGCACAGCCGATCTTGCGGGCAGATCCGGCCGCAGATTTCTGGGAACGTATTGGTGGCCTGACTGGTTTGATAAGCCTCTTCCAGTCTCCCCATTGCGGTCAAACGCAACCAATCGGGGATGTTGTTGTGAAGCGGGCAGTGGCTTTGGCAATACGGTACGCCGCACTGACTGCAGCGACTGGCCTGCTCCGCTGCTTTCTCGGCGGCATATTCCGCATAAATCTCGTTGAAGTCTTCCTTGCGAAGATCTGCAGCACGCTTTTGAGGCATGTCGCGTTCAATCTGCACAAATTTCAGCATCGGTTGCGTGGCCACGGGTAGACTCCATGATTTGGCTTGGTCGCGCCTGCATACGAAACCCCAATTGAAATTAAAAGTCAATTATGCTGACCTAATATAGAATTTATTTTTATGCCAGTCAGCTTTTCACAATAGCGTACCCTATTATTAGGTCCGTTTCGGATATAATTGAGTTCTTTCCTTTTGATACAAGACACTTATACCAGTTGGGTCAATGCAGACGAAACAACAGCTGAGCAGCACAAATGAGTCTATTTCACTTGGTTCTGGTGGCGGTCATTCAGGGGATCACCGAGTTTCTGCCGGTTTCTTCGTCAGGGCACCTGATTTTGCTACCGAATCTGACCGGGCTTCAGGATCAGGGGCAGACCATAGATGTCGCCGTGCATGTCGGAACGTTGGGCGCAGTGGTCCTTTATTTTTGGTCTGACGTTAAGGTCGGCCTGGCTGGTCTGCCGCGCGCGCTAACTGGCAACACGGACACGGCAGGCTCAAGGCTTGCAATGGGATTAATCGTAGCGACTATTCCGACTGTTGTTGCCGGCGCGGTCTTGCATTTCACGGGTCTCAGCGGTGCGCTCCGGTCGACGGCGGTTATCGGCTGGACAATGTTGCTTTTTGGTCTGTTGCTTTACTTTGTTGACCAGAAAGGCCCGCAGGAAAAGAATGCCGCTGATTGGGGGCTGCGCGACGCTTTGATCATGGGCCTGTGGCAAACGCTGGCTTTGGTCCCCGGCACGTCCCGATCCGGCATCACCATCACCGGTGCCCGGCAATTGGGCTATGTACGCGCGGAAGGTGCCCGCATTGCAATGCTCATGTCCATTCCAACAATCATTGCTTCGGGGGTTTTGCTGGGGGCAGAAGTCGCAGCCGACGCCAATGCTCAATTGGCCAGAGACGGCGCAATTGCTGCTGCGTTTGCTTTCCTTTCGGCGCTGTTGGCGTTGTCCCTGATGATGCGGTTTTTGCGCAGCACCACATTTACCCCATATGTGATTTATCGGGTCATTTTGGGCATGGTGCTGTTGGCGATTGCCTATGTCTGATCAGACTTCCAGGTTCTTGGCCGAGTTCTGAATGTCGTCGTATTGCCCGGATGGGCGGAACTTCCACAGGTATTCCGGCAAAACGGATTCCATCGGAGTCGGCTTTATGTCCAATTCCGCAAACCCGCGCGCGCCCTCGGAAACCACATTGTCGCGCCCCAGGTTCTTGAGCTGGTCGCGCGTCAGAATGTTGTTCGGAAACAGCTGAAAACTCACGAACTTGAGGATATCCAGCAACCCGGCCATGATCCGTGCTGCCCAGAAAGGCAGTCCGATTACAATGCGACGGCGATGAATTATTTCAAGCATTTGCACCATTAATTCGCGGAAACTTGCGGCTTCTGGACCACCCAACTCATAAACGCCCGCTCCAGCCTGACCCAGCACGCCTTTAACCGCAGCATGCGCGACATCGTCAACATAGACCGGCTGAAACCGCGTATCCGCGCCGACCAATGGCAAGAACGGTCCCATCTTGGTCATAGCAGCAAACCGATTAAAGAACTGGTCTTCGGTTCCGAAAACAACCGAAGGACGCAAAACAACGGCATTTGGCATGTGACGCAGGACGGCCTCTTCACCTCTGGCCTTAGTTCTGGCGTATTTACTGTCCGAGTCCGCATCCGCTCCGATGGCCGAGATATGAACCATTCGAGCCACACCCTGTTCGGCGGCGATACGGGCCACTCGTTCTGCGCCATCGATTTGAACCGCCTCGAAGCCGTTCTTTCCCATCTCGTTCAGAACACCAACGCAATTGACCACGGCATCCGCACCGCTCATCGCCGAGGCAACCGACGCATCATCCCGGATATTGCACAAAACCGGCTCGACCTGACCGACGGCGCCATAGGGTTTCACAAACATCGCCTCATTCGGGCGGCGGACCGCGACACGCACGCGCCACCCTTCGATCGCCATGCGCCGCGCGATATAGCGGCCAACAAATCCCGATCCGCCGTAAATCGTGACCAGTTTTGACATAGAAGGGCTCCTGTTGTCTGGGTCTTGATCCGATCTACCTTTCCTTCCCACATCAAACAAGGCGCAAAAACGCCGCGCGGCCACCATGACCAGGGTGGTTTCCAGTGTCTCGGAACTGCTTCGACCGATGGTGTCGAAAAAACTTTCAAAATTCGTTTCGAATCCCATTGACGCTGTTCGTCAGTCGGCTTAAACGCCCCCTCACGACACCTGCCCAGGTGGCGGAATTGGTAGACGCGCTAGCTTCAGGTGCTAGTGTCCGTATGGACGTGGAGGTTCGAGTCCTCTCCTGGGCACCATTTCTCTCCCCAATATTACTTATTACGATTTGTTTTCCAACGAAAACACTTACGGCAAATGACTTCCACCACCGAGTTTTGGGTTCTGTCGCAATCTTTGGTTCCACCTGTCAGACCGAGTGTCA
This sequence comes from Ruegeria sp. YKSF57, assembly GCF_059612585.1. Classification (NCBI taxonomy): domain Bacteria; kingdom Pseudomonadati; phylum Pseudomonadota; class Alphaproteobacteria; order Rhodobacterales; family Roseobacteraceae; genus Ruegeria; species Ruegeria sp. YKSF57. The sequence continues at coordinate 30,570 of NZ_JBXWQW010000042.1, forward strand.
TTTTGGTACGCATGCTCCATATAACAGGAGCAGACCGAGACAATCTCATTCAAGGGTGCACACTTTCGGAAAGAAGTGATCGTGTACGCTGTTTTATTCGATCTCCGATACGGTGTGTCATATCGGGATCTGGAAGAAATCATGGCCGAACGTGGCGTTGAATGATGGCACACAAAGGGAGAGCAAACTCGATCTACGAGTGGCCCTGAAAATTGGGGCAGGTCACATCGACCAAATAGTCCCATAGGAATGCATGGCTGTTCTAGAGCGGCACACGTCGATCAGTTCAGTGTATTTGAGCAGCCTCATCTGACTGGTCGTATCCGTCCGATAAAGTCGCGTATCAATTTGGCGCGCGGTCTTGATGTTCTCTAAGCAGCCTTCTGAGTTGAATGGCGAACGAGCGGGCATTTTCAGCGCTCAGTCTTAGCGACGATTGTCGGGAGCTTGGCACATCGACTGAGCCGTCGAGGCTACGAGTAATGTAGCTCCAGTTGGGCGCGATGTTATCAAAACACAAAGCATCCCATGTTGCGGAGCCCGGTTCTATGATTTCGCCAAGATCGTCGCAAGCCTGTTCAATCAGATTGCTCCATACGGCTAGCTCTTGGAACAAGCAGCGCTCCCGGGCGAGGTTTGGGTTTGCAGCAATGCCAAGTTGTTCGCCCATGCAGGTGTAGTAAGGCACATCAAAACACTGGTGCTCCGCATGTTGATAATCAAACAAACAAGCGCTTAGCGCTTGCGTTTCTCGCTGACCTGCACTGTCAGCCCATGCAGGGTCCGCCAAGGTTACGCCCATGGTGAGCAAGCAAAGCAGTCTTACTATGCGCGCATACGGCATCGCTTCACATGCCTTGCTTGTACGACCAAGGCATCAATGCATCTGCCCCGTAGGAAAAGATCTGCCCAAATCCTTCGATTCTGTCCTCGATTCCCACGCGGCGCAGGCAACTCCAGAAATGAGCCTGATTGCTTGTCAATACAGGTTTTCCGGTTGCTTGTTCAATCTCTTCGATGACCTCCAGAGAGCGAATACCGCTGCATGACAGAAAAATTACGTCGGCGTCGGGTTGGTCAATCTCACAAGCGAACTTTTTCCAATAGGCCGGTGTCACCCTGCCGAAATCCAGTCCTTTCGCCAAGTTCAACCCCTGAATGTCCAACAGATCAAACCCTTTTCGGACAAGAAAGTCGGCCTCAACTGTGTTGATCTCGTCAAGATAGGGGGTGCCGACTACGATCCGTTTTGCCCCCAATGCTCTGAGGGCATCAACCACACCGGTTACCAAACACATGGGTTGCGCCCATGGCGCGCCTTTGCGGATTTCTGCAAACACCCGTTCCTCGCCATTCACGATAGAACCACTGGTGCAACAATAGCTAACAACGCTTGGCCGGACATCGGGTTGTAGCCGCGCCGCCGCTTCGGCCATGTGGTCAATGTGACGTGCAAGTGTTTCGTTGGTCGTATGATCCTCTGTCTTCAGGCGCGTTATATGAACGCCGACACCTGCCGGGGCCATCGCGAACAGATCGGCTTCGCAGGCCAGATCTGTGGACATTAGGATGAAACCCAGACTGGCGCGATGATGCCTGCCCAAATCCATCTCCGGCGTACGGGCCGCAGATTGGATAAACGTGCCGGGAGTGTACATGGCTTGTTGTCTCGTTCAGATGATCGGCAGTTTCGATGGTGCGCGGGTTGTCAGTAATTCTGGCCCTGATGCTCGGATTACGATGTTTTCTTCGTGCACCATGATTTGCCCATTGCCATAACCAAGCGAAGGTTCCAGCGTCAGCACCATGTTCTCTTCCAAAACGGTTTCGTCAAAGGCCGCGTGCGATGGCCACTCGGTCAGTTGCATCCCCAGACCGTGTCCCAAGCGCCCGACGTCCCCGCCCTGATCGTCCATCTCACGAATGACCGACTGCATTGCATTGAACAAATCCCGGCAGGTCGCCCCGGGACGCGCAGCATCCATGCCGGCCTCGGTTGCGCGCCACAAGACATCATAGGCCTGGCGCGAGAGTTCGTCTGCCCGTCCAATGGCAAAATTCCTGTCGAAATCGCAGAAGTATCCATCCCAGGTTGAGCCGGTATCCAGCATCAGGATATCGCCTGTCTGCAAAGGCCGTGTTGAAGGCGGCGAAATAACGTCAGCGTACCCGCCCTGATCGGCGCCTCCGACAAGATAGGGAACATCATCGACACCCTGCAACAGCGCCTCGCGCCGGAAGGCGCGAAAGACGTCGTCCAGTGGCATATTTTCCTGTACGATCTCGGGCACCCGAGCGAATGTAGCCGAGGCTAGTTCACAAATATAGCTGAGCTTTTCAATCTCGGCCTCGCTTTTGACTATTCTCAGCTTGCGTATGAGGCTTGTTGCATCGCCGATTTTCAGGCCTGGCAGGCCACCCATCAACCGTTCAAAATCACCGAGAGGCATACGAAGATGTGTTTCGTGACCTTTCATGATGCCAATGGCCGCTTCTGACTTGGCCAACGGGGTCAAAAGGTCGGTCAACAAACTTATACCGTCGTCCCCCGGTGCAGGGGCGCTCCATGTACGGATGTCGTCGATCCACGTCGTTCGCATAAGGGCCGCCCCAATCTCGGGGATGACAGCGATTGGCTTGCCAGTGGCAGGAACGAAAAGGAACCACGGGCGGGTTGGGCTTTGCCAGAACAGGGTATGAAAACCACTGAAATACCGGACCTCAGGCTCGGTCGTGAGCAAAAGACCCTCTAGGCCTTGCCGCCCCATCAAGGCCTGCGCCTTGTTTGTCCGGATGGCAAACTCGTCGGAATCAAATCCACGCTTGGGTTGGTCACGCATCTTCGGTTTCCGCCATGATGGCTTGGAAGATCGCTGGGTCCGTTACTCCTTCGGACCCGATCAAAAGGACAGTCGAGCTGGCATCCAGACCAAGTTCACTCGACAGTGCAGAACTTTGGCGCGCGGCGATCAACGCGGCCAGCCCCGCCACGGCGCTTTCCCCCGCTTCGATTGCCGGGTCTTCACAAGGCGGGCGCGCCAAAAGACGAACTGTCGGCGCCACAATGCTGTCCGGGATCGTAATGAAATCCGACGCTTCTTCGGCAAGGATTTCCCATGCCATTTCAGAAGGCTCACCGCAAGACAAACCAGCCATAATGGTTTCTTCCGCGATTTGCACTGCTTTCGGCACCCCCGCGCGTGCACTTTCGAAAAGGCAAGCGGCCAGTTCTGGTTCGACAATGACGACGCGAGGCGAATGCTCGCCCCAGTACTGCCTCAGGCTGGCGGCGACCGAGGCCGCCAGGCCACCAACCCCACCTTGCAGAAATACATGTGTTGGCGGTGCCTCCAGAGCTTCGCAAAGCTCGCGCATCATGACGCCGTACCCAGCCATGACATCACGTGGAGGTTCGGAATATCCAGGCCAGGACGTGTCCGAGACCACGAACCAGCCGTTTTCCTCTGCTTCTTTTCGGGCCAGATCGACCGACGCGTCATAGTCACCGTCGATCCGGATCACCTGAGCACCGAAATCGCGCATCGCCTGCGCTCTGCCCTCGCTTACCTCGGCGTGGATATAGATACGACAAGGTGCGCCGAACCGCTGGCAGCCCCAGGCAAGAGAGCGGCCATGATTGCCGTCGGTAGCCGAAACCAAAGTGATAGCGGCGCAGTCATCTTTGAACTGCCCATTTCTTATGTCACCCAGAGTAACGTTGGTTCCTTTCAGCCGGGCCAGTTCCCGCTGAAGGACACGCATCGCGGCATAAGACCCGCCGAGAGCCTTGAAACTGCCCAATCCAAACCTCGGTCCTTCGTCTTTATAGTGAATGGAACCAACACCAATCTTTGCCGCCAGCCCCTTGAGCGAAATCAATGGTGTTGCCCGATACCCATCCCACTGCGTGATTTCGTCGACCGCGCGCGCAAAATCCTGCTTGGAAATGACACGCAATCCGGCATCACCCTGTCTACGCGCCGTAGAATGGTGGCCCAGTTCAGCTGTCAGAAACTCTCTCATCATCGTTCAGTCTTTCTGTCTTGCAGGCAACCGGTGTCGTACCAATTCCGCCCAAAAGCGCGCTCCGATTGGTAGCAACGCATCGTTGAAGTCATAGTCATCAGAATGAAGCGGTTGACCATTGGGGCCACTCTCACCATTTCCCAACAGCATGAAGCAACCGGGCACAGCAGAGGCGAAGTGCGCAAAGTCCTCGGAAAAGCTCATTGGTGTTCTATCTGGAATCGTTTCCATCCCAAGTTTTTGCGCCACTTGCACCACAGCGTTTGTAGGTTCGGGCGCGTTGAAGGTTTCAACGAAATCGGTGTCAAAGGACATTTCGACGGAAACACTATGCGCTGCTGCGATCCCTTCGACAATTTGGCGCATGAAACCCGCGATTGCTTTGCGATCCTCTGGAGCTCGGGTTCGCACATCGCCCTTCAGAACTGCGTTGCCGGGCAGGACATTGCGCTGACCATCGGTTATGAACTCGGTCACGGAAACGACCGCGCCCGCCCCGGGCGCCATTTTACGTGAGACGATGGTCTGCATCGCCTGCACTATCTCGACGCCGACCACAATTGCATCCACACCCACCTGCGGCATCGACGCGTGGCCGCCCTGACCTCGGATCTTGATTTCAAACAGGCTTTCGCTGCTGCAGATTAAACCGGAACGGGTAGACAATTGGCCAACAGGAGCACCCGGTAGATTGTGGATTGCATAGATCTCTTCGATGGGGAAGCGTTCTAAAACCCCTTCTGCGATCATTTTTTTTGCGCCAAGGCCATGTTCTTCGTTCGGTTGGAACAGAAAGACCACAGTGCCGTCAAATTCGGCGTCGCCTGCCAGTAGCTCGGCCGCCCCAAGAAGCATCGCCATATGACCATCATGACCGCATGCGTGCATCACGCCTTCTGTCAGGGAAGGGTAACTATGGGTCGACCGTTCGGTGATCGGCAGGGCATCCATATCGGCGCGCAAACCTATGGCGCGATTGCCGGTTCCACTTTTTAGAACGCCTACTACGCCGGAGCCGGGATGCACCTCGATCCCCAGTTTCTTCAAATGATCCGCGACAAATGCTTTGGTTTTGGTTTCGTGAAAACCAAGCTCAGGGTGCCGATGCAAATGACGCCGGACTACCTTAGACCGCTGATGAAAATCCGACATATAGCCCTCCTTGCGAGCTACAAATTAGTCGCATTACTAGGGTTTTGGGCGTTGAAAATCCTCAGGACCGTACGAAATTTATTGCCTTTTTATTGATATTGTACTTTTTTAGTAAGAATGGATGACAAGGACCTCAGCATCTTAAAGTTGGTTCAGGCCGACGCTAGGTTGACCGCCGAAGCAATCAGTCAAGACGTCGGTCTTTCGCCCCCGGCAGTGCAGAAACGCCTGAAACGATTGAGAGATTCCGGCGTTATCGAGCGTGATATCGCCGTACTTTCACCTGCAAAGGTCGGCCGCGAATTGACTGTTATCGTCGACGTGATACTGGAGAGAGAAAGTCGCGCGCATCTGGATGCGTTCAAGCGAAAGATGCGGAATACGCCGTTGGTACAACAATGTTATTACACAACTGGGGAAGCCGACTTCATACTCATCCTGGCCGTCAAGGACATCAAGGAATACGAAGTGTTCACTCAGGAGCACTTCTTTGATGAATCTAATATCAGCCGCTTCAAGACGTCTGTCGTCATGGACAGGGTCAAGGTCTCGCTTGACGTTCTTTGAGTTGGGAAAAAGCCAGAAACGAAAGAAGCTGGCATCCCAAAATGCCAGCTTCTTCAGAGTGAGTGGTTCGGCGCTTTGCCGGACCGGGGAAATTCTATTGATAACATTAGGCTAAAGCCCACCTTTCTGATATTAGGGGTTTCCCGTAGGATCGGGATTTTTTGCATTTCCTAAACGCGAAAATGCGTGCAAAAAAGGCCGGTCCAAAGACCGGCCCATGAAAATATTCGATTTGAGAGTGGTTAGTTCGATGCTGCGTTCAGCTTTTCGTTTTGCTCACGCAGGCTGTCCGAAATGATCGCGTACCACTCGCCGGACTCGCGCATTTCGTTCAGGCCCTTGTTCATCATGGCAATATACTCACGCGCGAACGGGTTAGTGCGATGAGCAAGGAAGCTCATCGACGACAAAGTGGATACATACGGGTTCTCAACGATGTCAGCCGAGGTCAAACCCATGTCGCTCATCGTCGATGCGAACAGATCAACTTCAAAGGCTGCTACATCTGCTGTACCAGTCAATACGGCATCAAGGCAGTCGCGAGCCGAATTGGGCTGAATCACGGTCGTGTTTTCGCGGTTCAGTCCCTGTTCTTCCAACACCACCATACTCCAACCTGCCATACGGCATATGGTTGCTCCTTTTAAGTCTGCAAAGTCTGTTGCACTTGCGTACTGGCTTTCTGGTAAAGTATAGAAGCCGCCGACAATGTCATATACTGGAACAGAAGCGACAAATTGCGTACAACGTGCTTCCGTTTCTGCAGACCACTCATATGAGCGGTTAGTGCAATCCGGTACCGTCCACGCGATCGAAATATCAAATGCACCGAGCGGTAAGAGGGTGTCCAAATGCGCGCTCCAGTCATCCACGAAGCTGACCGAATAGTCGCGGCTATTGCCAGCACGCTGAAGGCTGGTCGTTGCCAGACGGGTCATGATGCCACCACCGCTCAAGGCTTCAGTCGTGAATGGTTCCCATCCGTTGCCCGCCACCATCTTGATCGGCGGCGCGTAGACATTCGAGCGCTTGACGCTTGCTGCACGCTTTTCTTCTGCCGCGATCAACTCCTGTGCGCTCTGGCCATTGGGCAGACTGCCGTCCTCACAAGGCAAGGCCAGCACCAGACCTGATTTCAGGTCGCCAGGGTTGTCGATCGCGTTCCGGTTAGCGTTAAAGATCGGCTGATAGTTAGAAGTTCCATATGCCGCGATCGAGAT